>NZ_JBEXSH010000224.1:0-10980 GCF_040613555.1 Streptomyces sp. NPDC006265 | reverse complement strand
GTGCTGAAGCGTGCCGTCGGCCCCGTTGGGGTTCCAGTCCCGACGGCTAGTGGGGCGGGTCGCGGCGGCGAGCGCCCAGTCGAGCAGGTGGACGAGTTCTTCTTGGCCGGCGTTGACGAGGTCGGTGCGCGAGGTGTCGGAGGATCGGCTGGAGAAGTGCCTGCCGAGACGCTGGAGTACGTCCTCGGGGAGGTCGGTGACTTGCTCGGCGCCGGGCGGGAGGCACGGGTCTGTGCCGTGGACGGTGCCTTGGGGATACGTGCGGCAGCTGCCTGCCCAGCCACCGGAGGCGTACAAGCTGGCGTGGGCGGGGTCGGCGAGGACGTGGGTGGCGACGTCGAGAACGTGCTCGGCGGCCTGGACAAGGACGGGGGCGGTGCTCAGGCCGGTGAGGTGGCACAGGGCGCGGGCGGCGCGGTGGTCTGCGGCGCTGGAGGGGGCATGGGCGGGTTCGATCTCGGTGAGGAGGTCGAGCACAGCAGTGCGTGGGTCTGTCGGGCCCGGGGCGAGGATCGGGCCGGCGGGCCACAGCGCCAGGGGCAGGGACCGGGAGGTCCACAACGGCAGGACGGTGGGGGTGGCCTCGCACGCCTCGATCAGGTGGAGGTCGCCGTGGTGGCGGGTGGTGAACAGGTGGACGTGACCGCTCCCGCGAGTGAGGGCGTCGACAAGCCGGATCCGGCGCAGGGTGGCGCAGAGGTGGTCGCAGGCGCCTGCGAGTTCGGCGTCCTGGGTGGCGGTGTGCTCGGCCTCGCCAGGGAGCTGGGGGATCCAATGCGGCATGAGGCTGCTCTGGTCGGCGGTCCGGCGTCCGAGCGCAGCACGCCAGCTGCTCTCGCTGATGTCGGCGAGAAGCATCTTCGTTCTGGGCAAGGTCAGGATGATCCCGTCTCGCCGGCCGGCCCAGCGCAGTCCTGCGACGCCGGTCCCGCCCTGCCGGTAGGCGAGGGCGTCGATCCACCGATCCACCTGGGAGGGCGCGATCCTCACCACCAGTTCATCGGTGCGAGGGGTGAGACTGCGGATGCCGAACGGGCCGCCGGTGAGTATGGGGCGGTGGCGGCCATAGGCGGTGATGAGTGCCTGAAAGACCCGAGCCTCGCCTCGGGCCTGACCGGGGGTGGGCACCGAGATGAGGTGCTGGGCGTCCGTGAGCTCGGCTCGGGCAGTCTCCTCGGACTCACCCGTGGCCATCTGGCGCATGGCGACCGGGTCAAGGACCGTGTCGGTCGTGCGAAGGCCCCACTGCTGCCGGGGCGTGTACGGAGTGAGGGTGTGGGTCACGTGTTGCTCCCGCTGTGAGGTCCGCTGTCACCTGCTACAGGTGTGCGAACGACGCGCGGTGTGACAGTCGAAGCGGACTAGTTTCCAAGGTCGTTTCAGATGCCGGGTGTCCGGTGACGGCGAACCTGGACCGATTGTCATCGAAGTTGGACCACCAGCCGGTTCGTGACAGCGAACCCCGATCACGCTGTTCAGGACGGCCACGTCTCTTCGTTTGGGCCCAAGTAGGGTCACTGAGTCTTGTCGTGCGAGTGGAGTGGGCGGGTTCGTGAACCTGGGCATCATCGGTCAGGCGGCCGGGCTGTTCGCCGTCACCAACATCGACGACATCCTGATCCTGGCGCTGTTCTTCGCCCAGGGCGCCGGCCACCGCGGGTCCACCCGGAAGATCGTGCTCGGCCAGTACCTCGGTTTCGCCGCCATCCTGACCGTGGCCGTGGCCGCCGCGTTCGGCGCCACTTTCCTGCCCGAGTCGGCCATCCCCTACCTCGGACTGCTCCCGCTCGCCCTCGGTCTCAAGGCCGCATGGCAGGTATGGAAGAACCACCAGACCGGCGAGGGCGACGAGGCCCTCGCCAAGGAGGGCGGACCGAGCTCCCTGGAAGTTGCCGGGGTGACCTTCGCCAACGGCGGCGACAACATCGGCGTCTACGTCCCGGTGCTCGCCACCGCCGGCATCGGCGGCATGAGCGTGTACGCCATCGTCTTCCTGCTCCTGGTCGCCGTGTGGTGCTTCGCAGGCAAGTTCTTCGCCACCCGCCCAGTCATCGCCAAGGCCCTCGCCCGCTGGGGCCACATCCTGCTGCCCGTGGTCCTCATCGCCATCGGCCTGCTCATCCTCATCGAAGGCGGCGCCTTCGGCCTCTGAGCCGAATCCGCTGGTCCAACTTCGATGACCATCGGTCCAGGTTCAGTGTCAGAGGACACCGGGTGAACGGTGTCCGCCCGCTGCTCCTGTGAAGGACGCCGACGAAACTCGATGACGGTGGCTCACCGGCCGCTGAAGTCGAGAGGACCCTTCCCGGTCGGTGTGACACGCATCACCTTCTTAAGATTTATTGTCGTTTCCGGTCCGTGCCGCGCCTGAAGAGTGAAGGGGTTTACTCGATTTGGTGTTGGAGGACTTGATGATCCCGCCGAAGACGTCTCTGCCGACCATCACGCCGGAGGGCAGGTACGGGCAGTTCTTGGAGCTGATTACGGCTGCCACAGAGTTGGATGAGGAGGCGGCGGAGAAACTCGCGGACGGTCTGCTGGACCGGTTGGGGCTGTACGGCCCAACCCCTGAACCTGTGGCGGGTGCGTGTTCGGCGATGTTCTTCGACGCCGCCCCGGAGAGCTACGGCTGGGTGCAGTGCAGCGAGGAGCCGGGACACGTCCGGCGTGGCGAGGCACTGCACTGGGACCGGTGGAACGGCCGCTGCTGGAGCGACGACCATCTGCAGGCCGTGCTGGAACAGCCACCCCGGCGACCTCGGCGTCCGAGAGCGCGGCCATCGGCGAGACACCCGCGGCCCGCCGCGCGGGGAGGTACGCGGCGACGAAGGTGACGCCGAGCCCGACGACGTACGCCGCCACCGGGGTCACCCAGCCGATCTGCATCTCGTCGGCGTCGATGTTCATGCCGAGCAGGCCCATCAGCCCGATCAGCCCGGCCGCGAGCCCGATGCCCGCGGCGAGTCCCAGCGTGGAGCCGACCAGGCCGAGCAGCAGGGCCTCGGTGAGCACCGAGCCGCGGACCTGGCGCCGGTCGGCACCGAGCGCGCGCAGCAATCCGAGTTCGCGGGTGCGCTGGGCGATCAGCATGGAGAAGGTGTTGACGATCAGGAACACGCCGACCAGCACGGCGATCCCGGCGAAGCCGAGCATCACGTACTTGATGACGTCGAGGAACCCGCCCAGTTGCTCGACGTCCGACTCGGCCTGTTCGCCGGCCGTCCTGAAGTCGTAGGTGTGTGCGCCGAGCGCGGCGACCACGCGCTGCTTGAGCTGATCGTCGCTGACGCCCGCCGCCGCGTCGACCGAGATGGCGGTGGCCGCCCCCGGCCGGCCCAGCAGCTTCGTCTGAGCCGTGGGCGTGTCGAAGTAGAGCAGCGCGGAGCCGGGGTTCGTGGTCGTGAACGTGACGATGCCGACGACCCGCACTTTGAACGACCCGGGGGGCGCGATGACGGTGAGGGGATCGCCGATGCGCACGTTCCTGCGGTCGGCGGTCTCGGAGTCGAGCAGCGCCTGGGCGGGACCGTGTGGGGCATGGCCCGAGGTCAGCTTCACCGGGCTGCGCTCGTTCGGGTTCCAGGCGTTGCCGAGCGTCGGCGCCCCGGTGGTCGGCCCCACCGGCCGGTTGTCCTCGTCGACGACCGTGAGGCCGTTCACCTTGACGTCGGCGCGGGCCGCCGCGACCCCGTCGACCTGCCGGACCCGTGCGGCGAGCGCGGCCGGCAGGGTGGCCGTCCGGCCGGAGGGCACCGCCTCGTCGAGGTCCTCCTTCGGGCTGACCGTGACATCGGCCGCGGTGGAGGCGAACAAGCGGTCGAACGTGCTGCTGACGGTGTCCGAGAAGATCAGGCTCCCCGTGACGAACGCGACGGACAGCAGGACGGCGAGCGCGGAGAGCAGCAGCCGCCCCTTGTGCGCCAGGAAGCTCCGCAGGGTCGCCTTGAGCACGGGCTCAGTTCTCCTCGGGTGACGCCGGGGCGTCCTCGTACCGGGTGCGGATCACGTCGAACCTCTTCATCCGCTCCAGGACCGCTTCCGCCGTGGGGCGCCGCATCTCGTCGACGATCCGGCCGTCCCCGAGGAAGAGCACCAGGTCCGAGTGGGCTGCGGCTCCCGGGTCGTGGGTGACCATGACGACGGTCTGCCCCAGCTGGTCGACCGCCTCGCGCAGGAAGCCCAGCACCTCCAGACCGGCCCGTGAGTCGAGGTTGCCGGTCGGCTCGTCCGCGAAGATCAGCTCGGGCCGGGAGGCCAGCGCCCGTGCGCAGGCCACGCGCTGCTGCTGCCCGCCCGACAGCTGCGAGGGCCGGTGCCGGAGCCGGTCCCGCAGGCCCAGGGTGTCGATCACCTGGTCCAGCCACTTCTCATCCGGCCTCCTGCCCGCGATGTCCATCGGCAGGGTGATGTTCTCCAGCGCGTCCAGGGTCGGGATGAGGTTGAACGACTGGAACATGAACCCGATCCGGTCCCGGCGCAGCCGCGTCAGCTCGCGCTCCCTGAGCCCCGTGATCTCCGTGTCGCCCAGCCATACCTGTCCGGCCGAGACGGTGTCGAGCCCCGCCAGACAGTGCATCAGTGTGGACTTCCCGGAGCCCGACGGACCCATCACGGCGGTGAACCGGCCCCGGACGATGTCCACGTCCACGGAGTCGAGCGCGAGCACGGCCGTCTCGCCCGAGCCGTACGCCTTGGTCAGACCGCGGGCGAGGGCCGCGATCCCGTCGGCCGGTGCGAGACCGGGAGCGTGCTCCGCAGCAGGTGTGGACAAGGCCGCCTCCTCTGGGTGGACGTCAGAACCTCCTGGCCCTGCCCGAGGGTAATGTGACCCGGCCCACACTCGGTATCCTCCGCAGGGCGGACTCCACCCTTGCCGGTGCTAGCGCCTGCGCGCTAGCTTCGAGGTATGGCAAAGACCCAGCTGAACGTCCGCGTCGACGAGGGCACCGCCCGCGCCGCCCGTGAACGCGCCCTGGCTCGCGGGATGAGCGTCAACCGCTACATCGAGGAACTGGTCAGACAGGACACCGGCGAGGTCGGCCACACCTTCGTGGAAGCCGCCGCCGACTTCATGAAGCAGTACGAGTCCGTCTTCGCCGAGGAGTTCGGCGCAGACCGTGAGGGCACGCGCGAAGGTCGCCACTGAACCCTTGAACAACCTCGAAATAGACCTCTCCTGGCTGCTGATGCTCGCCGAGCACAAGACCCCCGGGGACCCCCAGGTCACCGACTGGGGAGCCCTCGTCGCCGCCGTCGCCCGCCACCGGGCCACCATATTCGACGTCCCCGTCTACGACAGCCCGCACGCCCGCGCAGCCGCCCTGCTCCAGCTCCTCCTCCACGTGCCCGCGCTGGAACGCTCCAACGCCCTGTTCGCCTCCGCCGTCGCCTACGCCTATCTCGTCGCCAGCGGGGTCAAGGTCATCACCTCGCCCGAGCAGATCCGCGACCTCGCCCGGCTGGTCAAGAGCGGTGAGGCGTCCGTACGGGACATCGAGCGGGAGTTGCGCCAGTGGAGCCTGTGACCACCGGCCGGACTACCCGCTGACCGGACGCCACGCCGTGCCGAGCACGCAGTAGGAGCTGGGCAGCCGCGGCCCATCCTCGGGCATCAGCACCTGCCGGTAGGGGCCGAGTTCGAACCCGGCGTCGCGCAGCGCCCGCACCGGCTCCCGCGCCACATGGCAGCCCCCGCTCAGCACCGGCCACACCGTCCGGTCCAGGGCATGCTGCGTGAAGGTCATCGCCCGGCCACCGCCGCGGCCGTGCTCGAAGAACCGCACCTCGCCGGCCGGTCGCAGCACCCGCCGCAGTTCCGCGAGCGCCCGGGGCACGTCCCGCACACTGCACAGCACCAGCGACAGCACGGCCGCGTCGAAGCCCTCGCTCTTGACCGGCAGCGCCTCGGCCGTACCCGGCACCACGTCCACCGGCACCTCGGCGCGCAGCGCGGCCTCCACGGCCAGGTGCCGCAGCCGCCGCTCCGGTTCGATCGCGACGACCTCCGCGACGGTGCCCGGGTAGTGCGCGAAGTTCAGCCCGTTGCCCGCGCCGATCTCGATCACCCGCCCGGACAGCCCGTCGAGCAGTCTCCCGCGGACCCGGCCCATGCCCATCCGGGTCTCGGCGGCGACACTGACCCGGGCGTAGCAGCGGGCGAAGAGCGGATGGTGCACGGCGTCCCGTGGCACCTTGCCGGAGCGGAGCGGCATGAGGACCTCCCAGACGAGGCTGGCCTTGCGCCTTAGGGCGATTGTCCCCCGGACGGGCCGGGCGCACCCCTGCCGCCTACCGAAGGAGTACCGGGCCCAGCACGGGGAGGTGGTCGCTGCCGGTCGCCTCCAGTGCCGACACCTCCGTCACCTCGGCCCCTCGCCCCAGCACCTGGTCGATCCTCGCCACCGGCAGGCCGGCCGGCCAGCTGAACGCGAACCCCGTGGGCGGGGCGTCGAGTCGGGAGGTGAGCGGGCCGAGCCCGCGGTCCCGCACCGTGCCGTTGAGGTCGCCCACCACCAGGAGCCGGCGGGCCGGGTCGTCGGCGATCCGCGTCGCGAGCAGCGCCGCGCTCTCGTCACGGGCCGCCGAGGCGAGGCCCGTCGCACCCAGGCGCACGGAGGGCAGATGGACCACGTAGACGGCCAGCTCGCCGCCGGGCGCGGACACCGTGGCCCGCAGACCGCGCTGCCAGCTCTCGGGAAAGCCCGCCGGCCGGATGTCCACGGGCCGCACGTCCGACAGAGGGTACGCGGACCAGAGCCCGACCGTGCCGCGGACCGCCCGGTGCGGATGGGACCCGCCCAGGACGTCCTGGTACGCGGGCCGCGCCGAGGGCGTCAGTTCCTCGACGGCGATCAGCCCGGCGCGGCTGGCGAGCAGGGCCCGTGCGGTACCGGCGGGGTCGGTGTCGTCGTCGGCCACGTTGTGCTGGACGACGGTCAGGCCGGACGCGGCCGGGGGCGAGGAGAACCACATCCCGCCGAACATCCAGAGCCACACGGCCCCGGGTGCGAGGCAGGCGAGCAGCCCGCCCCCGACCGCCCGAGCAGGGCGAGACAGCCGAGCACGGGTACCGCCGCCCCCAGCCACGGCAGGAACGTCTCCAGCAGGCTCCCCAGCCGCCCGACCCCGTTGGGCACGGCGGAGTGCAGGGCGAGCACACCGGCGACACCGAGGGCGCCCCCTACGAGCCAGGCGTCCCGAGGCCGCAGCCTGCCCGTGCCGACCACGCGACCCCCTACGCGAGTTCCGCCGCCAGCAGGGCGGCAGCGCCGGCCACCAGCGGATCGTCGGCCGGGGCGTCCTCCTCGGGCTGGGTGGTCAGGACGGATATCACGATCGGCGGGCCGTGGGGCGGCCAGGTGATGCCGACGTCGTTGTTGCCGCCGTGGCGTCCGCCGCCGGTCTTGTCGGCGATCAGCCAGTCGGCGGGCAGGGCCTTGCGGAACTTCTCGGTGCTGGTGGTGTTGCGCAGCAGCCAGTCCGTGAGCCGCGCCCGGTCCCGGGGCTCCAGCGCGGTGCCGAGCACGAGCCGGGCATAAGTCAGGCCGATGGCGCGCGGGGTCGTCGTGTCGGTCACGCGCCACGGCTCCGCGGAGTTGAGCTCGGGCTCCCAGCGGTCGAGCCGGGTGATCCGGTCACCGACCGAGCGGGAGAAACGCGTGACGGCGGTCGGCCCGCCCAGCTCCTCCAGGAGCAGGTTGCCCGCGGTGTTGTCGCTGAAGCGGATGGTGGCGTCGCACAGTTCGCCGACGGTCATGCCGGTCGCGACGTGGTCCTCGGTGATGGGGGAGTAGCCCGACTTGGTGACGTACTCCTGGGTGTAGTGGATACGCCGGGCCAGGAACTCGCCGTCCCGGTCGAGGTCGCGCAGGACGGCCGCAGCGGCGAGCGCCTTGAACACCGAGGCCATCGGGAAGCGTTCGTCGGCCCGGTACGCCACGCTCCGGCCCGTGCGCAGGTTGCGGCCGTACACGCCCAGCCGGGCGGTGTGCTCCAGCTCCAGCTCCCGCAGCCGCGCGGTGACCCCGGCCGTGCCGGGTAAGGCGTGGGCCGTGCCGCCGCCCAGCGAGAGAGCGGCGGCCGTGCCCAGCACGAGGGCGGTACGGCGGGAGGGGCGTGATCCGTTCGTGTGCAAGGTGGTCCCTTCGGAGGCGATCACGTACGTACCTCAACACGCGATCACGTCCGCACCGGTTTCACCAGGGGCCCGGATGACCGGTTTCACTGCGCGCCTGGCCGGATGGCCGGTTTCGCCGTGCCCGTGCGGGCCGTCAGATTCCGCACCGCGCCCGCGGGCCGGCCTGTCTCACCGCACGCCCGCCCGATCCCTCAGAAGGCCTCCGGCGCCTCCCGGACCCGGAACGCCTCCGCGTCCCATGAGCCGTCCAGCCGCGGCGCCAGCCAGTGCGGCGCGGCCGTCCGGAAGGCGGCGGGGGAGAGGGCACCCGATCCGGCCGGAACGGAGCCCAGCAGCGGGGCTCCGGCCACGTCCGGCAGATCCGCGAGGTTGCAGCGCGCGGCGAGATCCGGGGCCGCGGGCCAGCTGCCGATCACGATCCCGGCCAGGTCCAGCCCCCGCGCACGCAGTTCACGCGCCGTCAGCTCCGTCGTGTTCAGGGTGCCGAGCCCCGCGGGGGTCACGACCAGCACCGGCGCTGCCAGCAGCCGGGCCGCGTCCGCGAGGGTACCGCCGGCCGCGTCGAACCGGACGAGCAGTCCACCCGCCCCTTCGACCAGCACCAGGTCGTGCTCGGTGGCCAGCTTGGCGGCGGCCTCCGCGACCTCGTGCGGATGAACCGGGGTCCGTCCGGCCCGCCGTGCTGCCGTGGCCGGCGCCAACGGCTCGGGAAAACGGGCGAGCTCGGCCGTCGTCACCGGGCCCGCGAGGCGCTCCACCTCGGCGGCGTCCCCGGGCTCATCCGGCCGTACCCCTGTCTGCGCGGCCTTCAGCACGGCCACCGAGCGGCCGGCGGCCAGTGCCGACGCGGCCACTGCGGCGGTCACGACCGTCTTCCCGACCTCCGTGCCCGTGCCCGTGATCACCAGTACCGGCATGTCATCCCTCCCGCGCCGCCGCGCACACGGCCCGCGCGATCCGGGCCAGATCCGCGTCGCCCGTCACGTACGGCGGCATGGTGTAGATCAGATCGCGGAACGGCCGCAGCCACACGCCCTCGCGCACGGCCGCCGCCGTTGCCGCCGCGATGTCCACGGCGTGGTCCAGCTGCACGACGCCGATGGCGCCGAGTACCCGCACGTCCGTCACGCCCGGCAGGTCCGAGACCGCCGAGAGCCCGTCCCGCAGCCCCGCCTCGATCCGCTTGACCTCGGCGAGCCAGTCCTGGCCGAGCAGCAGCTCGATCGACGCGCAGGCCACCGCCGCCGCCAGCGGATTGCCCATGAACGTCGGACCGTGCGCGAGCACCGGTACCTCGCCCCGCGAGATGCCGTCCGCCACCCGCGCGGTGCACAGGGTCGCCGCCATCGTCATGTAGCCGCCGGTCAGCGCCTTGCCCACGCACATCACGTCCGGCGTCACGGCCGCGTGCCCCGCCGCGAACAGTGCACCCGTACGGCCGAACCCGGTCGCGATCTCGTCGAACACCAGCAGCACGTCATGCGCGTCGCACGCCTCGCGCAACACCCTCAGATAGGCGGGGGAGTGGAACCGCATCCCGCCCGCGCCCTGCACCACCGGCTCGACGATCACCGCGGCCAGCTCACCGGCGTGCCGCTCGATCAGCGATCGCAGCTGCTCGGCGTACGCCTCCTCGTACTCCGCAGGGGGCGGGTCGGCGAACACCTGACGCTGCAGCACCCCGGTCCACAGGTCGTGCATCCCGCCCTCGGGATCGCACACCGACATGGGCTGCCAGGTGTCGCCGTGGTAGCCACCGCGCCAGGTCAGCAACCGCTGCTTGCCGGGACGGCCCAGCGAACGCCAGTACTGCAGGCACATCTTGACCGCGACCTCGACCGACACCGAACCGGAGTCGGCGAGGAAGACATGCTCCAGACCCTCCGGCGACATGTCGACAAGGAGCTTCGCCAGGCGTACGGCGGGCTCGTGGGTGAGCCCGCCGAACATCACGTGGCTCATCCGCCCGAGCTGCTCGCGGGCGGCCTCGTTGAGCACCGGGTGGTTGTAGCCATGGATCGCCGACCACCAGGACGACATCCCGTCCACCAGCTCTCGCGGACCGTCCGGCACTCCCGAACCGTCCGGTACTCCCGAGCCCTCGGCGATCCGCAGCCGCACCCCGCTCGCCGACTCCACGACGAGCGGTTCCTGCCGTCCGGGCATCGGACCGTACGGATGCCACACATGCCGCCGGTCGAGCTCCAGCAGCTCGGAGACGGCCGGCTCAGGCATTGGGCGCGAGGTCCGTCCCGGCGCCCCGGCGGCGCACGGCGACCAGGTCGGTACGGGCGTCGGCGGCCGTACGGGGCTCGGAGACCTCCGGGGCGGCGTCGGAGCCGCAGCCTCCGCCACCCTCGGAACCGCAGACTCCGCCACCGTCGTGGCAGCCTCCGGCGGCCCGGTGCTCCGGCAGCGTCACCTGGTCGGCGCCCTCCACCTCGAAGCCCGCGTCCGCGATCATCTCCAGGTCGGCCTTGCCGGCCTGGCCCTCGCTGGTGAGGTAGTCGCCGAGGAAGATCGAGTTGGCCAGGTGCAGCGCGAGCGGCTGCATCGTGCGCAGATGGACCTCGCGCCCGCCCGCGATCCGCACCTCGACGTCCGGGCAGACGAACCGCGTCATCGCCAGGATCCTGAGGCACCGCTGCGGGGTCAGGTTCCACTCCTTGCCGAGCGGGGTGCCCTCGAACGGGATCAGGAAGTTGACCGGAACCGAGTCCGGGTCCAGCTCACGCAGCGAGAAGACGACCCTCCATGATCCGGCACACGGCGTCGCAGGCCGCGGCGGCGGAGGCGAACTCGGCGGCCAGCACCAGTTGCTCGGGCGGCTTGGGGCGCAGCCC
>NZ_JBEXSH010000223.1:0-10996 GCF_040613555.1 Streptomyces sp. NPDC006265 | reverse complement strand
CCGGCCGAAACCCCAAGTACGTCCAGTACGAGGGCTTCCGGCCGCCACGCCGAGAGCACGCACCAAACGCCGCTCCTCAACGGGCAAACGTTGCCTGCCGCGGCACTAGCGCTGAACGCCGGGGCCCTGACGGGAGTCGCATTCGTGCACTGGCTGATCGGGCAGTCGCTCTACGAACTCAACAAGCTCTGCCCCTACTGCGCCGTCGTCTGGCTCGCCACCATCGCCCTGTTCTGGTACGTCACCCTGCACTGCCTGGAACAGGGAATCGTCCCGGTGCCACGGGGCGTCCTGGAGGTCGTGCGGGACACACACTGGATGCTTCTCGCCGCCTGGTACGGGGTGATCGCGCTACTCGCACTCACCCGCTTCTGGCCGTACTGGAGCAGCCTGCTGTAACCGCTACCGCACTGCGCGCAAGCCGCTCGCAGGTCACACGGACGAAACGACCACGATCGGCTTCGCAGCGGGGCCGATAGGCCCTACGAGACGACCCTGTTGGGCTCTGCCTGCGTCGATCGCCGGTCGGTCACCGTAGCAGTGTGATGTTCAGGTCCGTCGCACCCGGAAGGATGAACGCAATGCTGAAACGCAGTGGCAGGGTGTGGCTCTGGCGCTGGCGGCGCAATCCGCTCAAGCGGCGGTCCGACATTGCCGAAGCCTGGATCGGCGTGGCATCGACGGCACTTCTGCTGCTCATGGTGCCCGTGGTGGGCGTGGTGGTGGCTGCCGTCGGCGAACGATCCGCTCTCGGTCAAGGGGAGGGTCTGCACCGCACTGCCGCGCGGCTTGTCGAAGACGCCACCGCGCCGCTGTCACGATTCTCCGGCATGGCAGACGACCACGTGCGGGTGACCGTGCGGTGGACGATGCCCGGCGGCTCCCTCAACACCGGTGAAGCCGCGGTGGCAGCGGGCAGCAAGGCGGGCTCGTCCACCACGGTCTGGCGCGACGACGCGGGCCGCCTTCACCCCGCCCCGCCCACCCCGGCCCAGGCCAGGTCGCAGGGAGCCGCCCTCGGCGCGGCCGCCGGGGCGGGCGTGTGCGTGATGGTGGTGGGCGGCTGGTGGGCCGCCAGGCTTCGGCTGGACGTACGTCGCACGGCGCAATGGGACCGGGCCTGGGCCGAGTTCGATGCCGATCGCGGCCACCGACACGCGTAACCCCCCCGGGCTGCACCAACCAGCCATCGTGGGAGGGGATTTCCGGCACCGCGGAGTCGTGGCGAGACAGAGCAGCGCCGCCCTGGATTCTTGCGCTTTCCCTGCCGGCCCCTCCACCTTGCGGAATAGGATCTCCCTCAAGGTGGAGTACGCGGTCAGGGGAACCTGTGTGCCACGCAAGGTAACCGAGCCTGCGGCTATCGAGGCCCTGACCAGCCGCGGAGCGCGCCCGATCGAGCCCTTCCCGGGGACGCGGCTTCACTGGATATGTCGTTGTCCGACGTGCAATGAAGTGAACGCGCCGGGCTACAACGACGTCGTGAACAAGAGAACCGGGATCTGCAACAAGACCTGCCGGTTCCTCAAGATCGCAGCCAAGCTCACCCGCGACGGGGCGCCGGCTGCCGC
Organism: Streptomyces sp. NPDC006265; assembly: GCF_040613555.1. Lineage (NCBI taxonomy): Bacteria > Bacillati > Actinomycetota > Actinomycetes > Kitasatosporales > Streptomycetaceae > Streptomyces > Streptomyces sp. NPDC006265. The sequence goes on along the minus strand of NZ_JBEXSH010000223.1, from coordinate 9,425 downwards.
CGTCATGCTCACCTGGGGCTGGGACCCGCTCGAGGACTATCCGGGAGCGGGCAAGCCATGGCCGGCCAGATGTATCCACTGCGGGGTCATCAAGCCGAAGAAGCTGTCACACGTCCAGAACGGCCGCGGCGGCTGCACCAGTTGGGCCGGGCGCGATGTCACCGATGAGACCGCGCGGAAGCTGATGACGGATGCTGATCTGGAGCCCCTCGTCGGCTATCCGGGGTCTCTGCAACCTTGGCGTGTCGCTGTACGCGCTGCGGTCATGTCGGGACCCCCACCTAGGCGAAGGTCCGCGCCCGCGGTCACCCATGCTGGTCCTGCCGCTCGGAGAAGATCGCGGACGCGCTGCGGCTCGACGACGCAGAGGCCGTCGCCAGCATGTTGGAAAAGGGACTCGAACCGCTCGTTCCCTCTCCAGGCAGCACGGTGCTGGCCTGGAAGGCGCGCTGCCTCATCTGCGAGACGGTCCTGGCCCCCGGACCGGCGCTGCACAACATCCGGGTCCGGCAAGGAGGCTGCGCATCCGTGACGCGTGGGCGTTCGAGCGCCGGATCAAGGCGTGGGTGGGCGGCCAGGGAATTCCGCGGGCCCTGACCGCCGACCAGATGAAGTACGGCGGACACAGAGACCGCTCGCCTTGCCGACATCGACCTTCATCTGGTTCGGCAGTACATCGCATCCCTGACCGGCTGCCTGCCCTGGATCTCCGGAACAGCCCTGACTCCGTTTTCCGCGGGGCCAGGTGCAGGTCTCCGGGCCGAGGACCTCGTAGCGGATGTCCCGGGCCGGGAGGCCGGTCCGGAGCGACTGGTCCGTACAGCGCCAGGGAAGGGGGGGCCACCCCGGGGTACCGGGGGCCCGTCGGTCTCGGTCACACAACGTCGAGAACGTCTGCCAGCGGGCGGCGGGGCGTGGCCGGGCCGCGGGGGCCGTAGCCGAGCCGCAGCACCATCTGCACCTGACCGGTGCCCGAGCCAGGGTCACGGGCCAGCAGGCGCAGCTCGCGCTCCTCCAGGGCGTGGGAGGTCAGGGAGGTGGCCAGCCCACCAGCGCCCGGTTTGTCACATCTGATAGCAGATATAACCCAGCGTTTCGGCATCTTTGACGCGCAGTAACGGTCCGCCTGGCAGGCCAAACGCGTACACTACAGCCCTTTCGCGTTCAGTGCTAAATCCTGTCGGGAACCGGGTTCCCCGCTTCGCCGATCGCACGCCGCACCGGAACCCGCGCGAGCAGCGCGAAGCCGAGCACGAAGAAGACCACCAGCGAGATGATCGCGTCCCGGTAGCTCCCGGTCAGCTGGTAGGTGATCCCGAACAGCAGCGGCCCGAGCCAGCTCATGCCGCGGTCGCTCATCTCGTACGCCGAGAAGTATTCGGCCTCCCTGCCCGGCGGGATCAGATGGGAGAACAGGGACCGGGACAGCGCTTGGCTGCCGCCGAGGACCAGGCCGATCGCGGCGGCCAGGACGAAGAACCACACCGGCGCCCCGGCCGGCAGGAAGTACCCGGCCGCCAGCGTCACCGTCCACGCGACCAGCGAGCCGAGGATCGTGTGCTTGGCCCCGTACACCCGGGCGAGCCTCCCCATGGCCAGTGCGCCCGCCACCGCAAGCACCTGCACCAGCAGCACGGCGCCGATGAGGGTGGACTGTTCCAGGCCCAGTTCCTCGGAGCCGTAGACCGAGGCCTGGGAGATCACCGTCTGGATGCCGTCGTTGTAGACGAGGTAGGCGAGGAGGAAGGCGAGCGTCAGCGGGTGACGGCGCATGTCGCGGACGGTCGCCGCGAGCTGCCGGAAGCCCGGGAGGGCCGCCTCCCGTCCGGCGGTCCTGCGATCGCGCAGCCGCCGCAGCGGGACCAGGGCGAACGCGCCCCACCACAGGCCGGCCGACGCCAGGCAGATGCGGACCGCCGTGCTCTCGGAGAGGCCGAAGCGGTCGTGCCCGGTGTAGAGGACCAGGTTGGCCACGAGGACCAGCGAGCCCGCCGCGTAACCGAAGGCCCAGCCGCGGGAGGAGACCGCGTCCCGCTGCTCGGGCGGGGCGATCTGCGGCAGGTAGGAGTTGTAGAGCATCATCGCCACGGACTGCGCGGCGTTCGCGACGACCAGAAGCGCACCGCCCAGCAGGTAGCGGTCGCCGTCCAGGAAGAACAGGGCGGCCGTGGCCGTGGCCCCGGTGTAGGCGGCGGCCGCGAGGAGGGGCTTCTTGTGGCCGGTGCGGTCGGCGGCGGCACCCACCAGCGGCATCACCAGAACGGCTACGATCACCGACAGGGACACCGAGTACGCGAAGAAGGACCCGGCACGCACCGGGATGCCGAGGGGGTGGACGTATCCGTCGGCGTCGGCCGCCGACTTGGCAACCGACGTCAGATAGGGGCCCAGGAACACGGTGAGCACGCTCGTCGAGTAGGCGGAGCAGGCCCAGTCGTAGAAGTACCAGCCGCGCTGCTCACGCCTGCGCTCCGCGGACCCGTCGGCCGGCGGTGTCCGCACGGTGTCGTTGCCCACCCGTGCCCCTCGCTTCCCCGTGAACGCGCAGAGGGGACGGGCCCGGGGTCTCAGACCCAGACGCCGCGGTCCTCCATGACCTTGCGCAACGTGTCGATGTGATCGGTCATGATGCCATCCACGCCCAGGTCGAGCAGCCGGTGCATGCCCTCGGGTTCGTTGACCGTCCACACGTGCACCTGGAGCCCGCGTGCATGGGCCGCGTGCAGGAAGCGCCGGTCCACGACCTGGATGCCGGACTGGATCTCGGGGACCTGGGCGGCTATCGCCGAGCGGCGGACCGCGGCCGGCAGCCCCCAGGAGCGCAACCGCAGGTTGAGTACGCCCCGCGTGCCGTACGACGTGGCCAGGCGGGCGCCGGCCAGCCGCTGGGCGCGCACCACACGCGCCTCCGAGAACGAACCGAGACAGATCCGGTCCCAGGAGTCCGTCCGCCCGACCAGATCCAGGAAGGGCAGGAGGGCGGCCTCCGCCTTGACGTCCACGTTCCAGCGCACGTCGGGGAACGTCTCCAGGAGTTCCTCGAAGAGGGGGAGCGGTTCCCCGCCCGCCACGCGCGCCTGGCGGACCTCCTGCCACGGGAGGTCGGCGATCCGGCCCGCGCCGTCCGTCACCCGGTCCAGGGTCGCGTCGTGGAAGGCGACGAGCTTGCCGTCCCGGGTGGTGTGGACGTCCGTCTCGATGTACCGGTATCCGGCCTCGACCGCGCACCGGAACTGCCGCACGGTGTTCTCCAGGCCGTCCGCGGCCCCGCCCCGGTGGGCGAAGGCGATCGGGCCGGGATGGTCGAGGTAGGGGTGGCGTATCCGCGGGGTCACGGACGCAGTATCGCTCCTCGGGGTTGCCCGGTGGCAACGGTCGTGCTGCCGCCGGATGCCGGGGGGACGGCGAACACGCGCAGGAACGCCTGGGCGAGGGGGCCGATCGCCAGGGCGTACAGGAGGGTGCCGATCCCGACCGTGCCTCCCAGCGCGAAGCCGGTCGCCACGACCGCGAGCTCGATGCCCGTGCGGACCAGGCGGATCGAGACGCCCGTGAGCTGGTGCAGTCCTGTCATGAGGCCGTCGCGCGGGCCCGGTCCGAAGCGGGCCGCGATGTACAGGCCGGTCGCCGCGCCGTTCAGGACGATCCCCGCCGCCATCAGCGTGATGCGCGGCGCCGGGCCGTGCGCGCCGGGCACCAGGGCCAGCGTCGCGTCCATCGCCATGCCGATGACCAGCACGTTGGAGATCGTGCCCAGGCCCGGCCGCTGGCGCAGCGGGATCCAAGCGAGCAGCACCGCGGCGCCCACCAGCGTCAGCACGACACCGATCGACAGCCCGGTCTTCTCCGCGAGCCCCTGGTGCAGCACGTTCCACGGCTCCAGCCCCAGCCCCGACCGGACGAGCAGCGCCGAGCTGGCGCCGTACAGCGCGAGACCGCCGTAGAGCTGGACGAGCCGCCGGGCGAGACGCCCCCGTGTGGACATGATGTGCCCCCCTGTGGTGGTAGTGGACTGATGCATGACACCCTGTGGCTTGGATGGAGAGGTCATCCATGGCCAATCCGGGGAAGGTGGACTGATTTCGATGGCGGAGTGGACCTCGGCCGTGGGTGCCGCGCAGCTCGCCCGGCTTCTCAGCTCCCAGCAGGACCGCCCGGCGGGACCCGGCACGCGCCGGCCGCCGGCCTACCGCGCGCTCGCCGACGGCATCCGCCTGCTGGTGCTCGAAGGACGGGTCCCGGTGGCTGCCCGGCTGCCCGCCGAACGCGAACTCGCCCTCTCCCTGTCCGTCAGCCGGACCACGGTGGCCGCCGCGTACGAGGCACTGCGCAGCGAGGGGTTCCTGGAGTCCCGGCGGGGTGCGGGCAGTTGGACCGCCGTCCCGGCCGGGAACCCGCTGCCCGCCCGGGGGCTGGAGCCCCTCCCGCCGGAGGCCCTCGGTTCGCTGATCGACCTCGGGTGCGCCGCACTCCCCGCCCCCGAGCCCTGGCTCACCCGGGCCGTCCAGGGCGCCTTGGAGGAACTGCCGCCCTACGCGCACACGCACGGCGACTACCCAGCCGGACTGCCCGCGCTGCGGGCGATGATCGCCGAGCGCTACACCGCGCGCGGCATCCCGACCATGCCCGAGCAGATCATGGTGACGACCGGCGCGATGGGCGCGATCGACGCCATCTGTCATCTGTTCGCCGGCCGGGGCGAGCGCATCGCGGTCGAGTCGCCCTCCTACGCCAACATCCTCCAGCTGATGCGGGAGGCGGGGGCGCGGCTCGTGCCCGTCGCCATGGCCGAGGGCCTCACCGGCTGGGACATGGACCGCTGGCGGCAGGTGCTGCGGGACGCCGCGCCCCGTATCGCGTACGTCGTCGCCGACTTCCACAACCCGACCGGCGCGCTCGCCGACGACGACCAGCGGCGACGGCTGGTGGACGCGGCCCGGTCCGCGGGAACGGTGCTGATCGCCGACGAGACGATGAGCGAGCTGTGGCTCGATCCGGAGGTGCGGATGCCGCGGCCGGTCTGCGCGTTCGACCCGGCCGGATCCACCGTGATCACGGTGGGGTCGGCGAGCAAGGCGTTCTGGGCCGGCATGCGGATCGGGTGGGTGCGGGCCGCGCCGGATGTCATCCGCAGCCTGGTCGCCGCCCGGGCGTACGCCGATCTCGGTACGCCGGTCCTGGAGCAGCTGGCGGTGAACTGGCTGTTCGGCACCGGGGGCTGGGAGCAGGCCGTGGAGGTGCGGCGTGCGCAGGCACGGGCGAACCGGGACGAGCTGGTGACCGCGGTGCGGCGGGAGCTGCCCGAGTGGGAGTTCGAGGTGCCCCAGGGCGGGTTGACGCTCTGGGTGCGCACGGGGGGGCTGTCCGGTTCGAGACTGGCCGAGGCGGGGGAGCGCGTGGGCGTGCGGGTGCCGTCCGGGCCGCGCTTCGGGGTGGACGGGGCGTTCGAGGGGTATGTGCGGCTGCCGTTCACCGTCGGCGGGGCCGTGGCCGAGGAGGCGGCGGCGCGGCTGGCCGCGGCGGCGAGGCTGGTGGAGAGCGGTGCGGTGGGGAGCGCGGAGGCGCCGCGTACGTTCGTGGCTTAGGGGCGACGGGGAGTGTTGTGGCCGCCGGAATTGTGCATTCCCGGCGGCCACGAAGTCCGTCCCCTACTTCTCCTTGGTCAGGACCGGTACGGGCTTCGGCACGGGCTCCTCGGTCAGGACGAGGGTTGCGTCCGGCTGTGATTCCGGCGCCTCCGCAGCCACCGGCACGGCTTCCGGTCCCTCCTCCGTCGGTACCGGCTCCGGCTCGCCCTCCGACTGGTCCTCCTGCTCCGGGATCGTCTCCCCGTCCGCCGGGGTCGTGCGCGGTGGCAGGAGGTCCAGCACCGCCTCGCACAGCGCGTCGGGCGTGGCGTCGTCGTAGGGGTTCGGGGTGGCGGGGACCTGGAGGCGGTGGACCGGGCCGTTGCCCAGCCGGGCGTAGCCGCGGCCGGGCGGAAGCTCGTCGATCGGTGTCGTGTGCGGGGGTGCGCCCAGGACCGACTTGAGCTGGTCCGCCGCCGCGGGGCCCAGGACCACGCGGGCGCGGGTGTGCTGGCGTACCGGCTCGCTGAGGGCGTCCATGCTGTCCAGCTGGTCGGCCACGACCACCGTCACGTTCGCCGGGCGGCCGTGCCGGAGGGGGACCTGGAGGAGGAGCTGCGGATCCTTGCGGCCGTCCGTCGCGGCCAGGTGGGTGAACGCCGTCGGGCGGTCGAGGAGGATCCACAGCGGGCGCTTGGTGTCGTCGGGCGGCGGGTCGCCCGCCTGATGGGCCCGGTTGGCGGCGATGAGGCGGCGCTCCGTCTCGGTCGCCGCCCACTCCAGACTGGCCGTGACCCCGGCCAGCCCGGCCTCCACGGCCAGGACGCCGTCCCGGCCGGTCAGGCAGGCGTACTCGCCGGTGCCCCCGCCATCGACGATCACCACGTCGCCGTGGAGCAGGGCCTGCAGGGCGATGGACCGCAGCAGGGTGGAGGTGCCGCTGCCCGGCTGGCCGAGCGCCAGCAGGTGCGGCTCGGTGGAGCGCAGGCCTGTGCGCCAGACGACCGGCGGCACGTCCCGCTGCGTCTCCCCGTGGGTGAGGGGGAGGGTGCGCTGGACCCGGGTGGGGTCGGTGAAGCCGAGGACCGTCTCGCCGGGGATGGTGACGAATCGCTGGGCGGCGATGTCGACGGGCAGCGGCAGGAGCACTTCGACCGTCAACTGGTTGCCCTCCTCGTCCCACGTGAAGTGGTATTCGCGGCCCCGGCCCGACTTGGCCGCGAGGAGGTGTTCGATCCGGGCGCGGGCCTCGGCCTCGCCGTCGGTGAAGTACGCCGGGTAGCGGACCACCAGCTGGGAGATCCGGCCGCCGCCGTCGAACGCGTAGGTGGGGAACGCCTTGTCCCACGCGCCGCCGTGGGAGTACAGCGGCTCGGGGTCCTCGGCGGCGGAGAAGTACGGCACGAGCGCCTCGTACAGCGACTTCAGCCGCTGGGTCTGCGACTCGTCGGGCCCGTCGGACGCCGACGGAGAGCGGTCCCGGCCCTGCCAGGCCGCCGCCGCCATCAGGGTGATGGCGGCGAGCAGCGGTCCGTACGGCACCAGGGCCACGACCAGGACCACGGAGGCCGCCAGGAACAGCAGCGCCCCCCGTCTCTCCTTGGGGGTCTCGGCCCATCTGCGCCGCCCGGCCGCTGCCAGCCGGCGCAGACCCCGCGTGATCGTGATCAGCGGGTGGAGGACGTCCGTGGCGCTGTCGGCGGCCGTCCGGGCCAGCTCCCGGCTCCGGGCGAGCTGCGCGCTGCCGTTGCTCAGAATGCGGGGGAGGGGGCGCCGGGCCACTACTGCCTCCAGGGAGTGCGTACGGGCGGGATGCGTACGGGGAACGGGCTCGTCAGAACTTGATTCCGCCGAGGAGGCTCGCGAGGCTCTCGCCGCCCGCCTTGATGCTCGGGGCGATGGCCGTACTCGCCAGATAGAAGCCGAACAGCATGGCGACCACGGCATGCGACGCCTTCAGTCCGTCCTTGCGGAAGAAGATGAAGACGACGATGCCGAGCAGGACCACGCCTGAGATGGAGAGGATCATTTGAGTTCTCCTGGTTCGCGGGGACAGTCACCATGAGTACTTCCAGGCTCACAGGATGTATCCATACGATAAAAGGTGCAACTGGGTGAAATTCGGTTGATTTCCCCCGAGTGACGGAGTGGCCCCGGGTCCGGCGGAGCCGGTCTGTTGCGCTTGTCCGGGTCTGTGCTGATCTTTACCTCGGGCACATCGGGTCATGTGCCGCGCGAGCCAGTACCCTGGCGATTCACTCGTACGGCTGCGCCCTTCGCAGGCGTACGCCGGAGGCGATGCGTAGTGGAGAGGCGGTCCGTCCGATGACCGAAGTCCCCGACCCCGAGGTCGTGGAGCTGGCGACCAAGATCTTCGATCTGGCCCGGCGGGGACAGACCGAGGCGCTCGTGGCGTACGTCGACGCGGGTGTTCCGGCCAACCTCACCAACGACCGGGGCGACTCGCTCGTGATGCTCGCCGCCTACCACGGCCACTCCGACGCGGTGCGCGCGCTGCTCGAGCGCGGTGCCGAGGCCGACCGGATCAACGACCGGGGCCAGACCCCGCTCGCCGGAGCGGTCTTCAAGGGCGAATCGGACGTGATCAAGGCCCTCCTCGAAGGCGGCGCCGACCCGTCCGCCGGCACGCCCTCGGCGGTCGACATCGCTCGGATGTTCGGCCGGACGGAATTGCTCGAACTGTTCGGCGAGCACTGAACCGACAGATCTGACCAGCGAAGACACGGAAAACGGGGGAGGCGGTACAGGGCCGCCGAAATTTCGGTCGCGGTGGACGAGAGTGCCGAGTCATCATGACGACGTGGTTCACGGACGTGATGGCTGGGCAGATGTTGCCGCACCGCGCGGGCCGTGACGCGGTCCGCAAGGGCCACCGACGAGAGGCAGAGGAAGATGGTCTACAGCAAGCAGGAATCGGCGGGCACTCCGACGTGTTGTCGCGCGGCCAGGTAGTACACGTCCCCGGTTGCGTCGACGCTTGATGTGAGGCTGTTTCCCATGTTCGATCCGGTCATAGCGCCCAGCGGTACGCTGCTCGGCCTGCTTCAGCGGGGCCGCGGCGACGGCACGCTGCACGCGCTCACCGCCCCGCGCCCCGAGGCGCTGGCGGCGCTGAACCACTGTGTGCTGCGCGATCCCCGCCACGACTGGCAGGTGGAGAACCGCTCCCTCTACTACGCCCGCCTCTTCCTCGACCTCAACGGCGAACTGGACGAGGTCGAAGCCCATCTCTTCTGCGCCGAGGACGTCCTCGACGGCGACGAGTCACGCACCGGGCTCGCCCTCGCCGTCCTCGGGCACCTGGCCTCCTACGGCAGGCGGGACGCGCTCGAACTGCTGCGCAGGTACGCCGCCCATGGCTCCAACTGGGCCTGGGCCCTCGACGAACTGGCCCTCAGGGACGACGACGCGGGCCTGCGTGCCCTCGCCGCGCCCGTCCTCGCCCGGTTCCCCGCCGACCCGGAGGGCGATGCCGAGCTGGCCGCCACCGTCCGGGACGCCTTCGAGCCCCGGCCCTGGCGGCTGTGGGCCGAGGATCCGCGCGAATCCGTCGCCGCACGCGTGCGTGCCGCCCACGAGACGGGCTGTTTCGACCGCTGGCAGCGGCAGATGCGGCCATCCGGCCCCCGCCCGGGGTGGAGCGTGCAAGCCGTCTTCGAATGGGCCCAGCAGGGCATCGAGCGGGGTGCCGCCCTCCATGTGCCGGCCGCCCGCTGTCTCTCCGCGGTGGCGGGCCCCGAGAACCGGGCCGAGATCATCCGGACCGCACCATGAACAAGATCGCTCAGCGCGTCCAGCCCGTCATGAACGACGTCGAACTCGCCGCGCTGATCGAGG
>NZ_JBEXSH010000222.1:0-11046 GCF_040613555.1 Streptomyces sp. NPDC006265 | reverse complement strand
GAGCCCACCGCCTCGACCTTTCCGGCCGACCTGAAGCCCCAGTCGAGCAGCGAACGGGCCTCCTCGTACACGGCGGACCCACCGCCCTCCTGAGGGTTCATCACCGTCACGACCAGGGTGCGCCCGTCCCGGCGCGCCGCCGCGACGAGCGTGCTGCCCGCCTTGCTGGTGTAACCGTTCTTGATGCCGATCAGCCCCCGGTACGGCTTCACCCCCTTGGCGCCGCTCAGCAGCCGGTTGGTGTTGAGGATCGGGTACGACCCGTTGCCGCCGCCGGGGAACCTGGCCTCGACGGTGGCGCAGTACCGGGCGAAGTCGGGGTTGCGCAGCCCCACCCGGCCGAACACCGCCAGGTCGTACGCGGACGACACCTGGCCCGGTGCGTCGTAGCCGTCGGGTGACACCACGTGGGTGTCGCGGGCGCCGAGGGACCGGGCCTTGGCCTGCATCCGCTCGGCCGTGACCCGCCAGCCGCCGTTGAGCTCGGCCAGGACGTGCACGGCGTCGTTGCCCGAGTTGAGGAAGACACCGCGCCACAGATCGGCGATCCGGTACGTGTGGCCCTCGGCGACACCGACCAGGCTGCTGCCGGCACCGATGCCCCGCAGCTCCCGCTCGCGGACCGTGTGCCGTACGCCCGCCGGCAGGCCGGGCAGCACGGTGAGGGCGAAAAGAGTCTTCAGGGTGCTGGCCGGAGGCAGCTTGCGGTGCGCGTTGTGGGCGGCGAGCACCTCCCCGGTACGGGCGTCGGCCACCAGCCAGGACAATGCGGAGACCTTGGGGAGGCGGGCGACTCCGGTGCGCGGACGGACCTGGGTGCCGGGTCGGTACAGCAGCGAGGGGTGCGGGGCCGCGGCCCTCGGCCCGCCCGGCGGAGTGGGCTCCGCCCCGCCGGGGTCGGCCGCCGCCGTGGGCATCAGCGTCAGCAGCCCCGCCACGCAGAGCGCACCGGCTGGCACGGCCACCCGGGAAGAGAATCCGATGATCATATGATCAACGTAGAAACGGACCTGCTCCGCGCGGCGACGACGGGGCCGCACTCCACGCGCTAGCACCCGGATGGATGATCTCCCGACCCCCGACCGTCCGCCGTGTCCTCGGCGACCATCCCTTCGCGGAGATCGGCCTGCCCTCGGCCGTCGCCGTAGACGCTCGGCACCTTGACGCTCGACTCGCCCGTCACGATCACCCCGCGCCGGGACGGCTGGCTGGCACTGCGTCCGACCCCGCTCGAGAGGCGGTACGGACCTCATCCCCGGCCCGTCACCCAGATCCCGCCCGCCGCGCAGGCTCCGGGGCCGACCGTGCCACTGGGCGGGTTCGACTCCTCGAACCATGCCTTCCCGGTCCGCCGCAGCAGCCGGCTGCTCTTCCTCGAAGGAGCGGAGCGTGCCTCGTGGCGCGACAAGTGGGGTGGTCGAGGTCGACCCGGACCTCGACGCGCCCCGGCGGCTGTTCCCGCTCGGCTGGCAGTCACCGGCCCGGCACCTCTTCGGCGGGCCCGGCGTCGAAGTCGGCCCACCGGAGAGCCGCCACCTGGTGCACGCGGGATCCTTCTACGGCTCCCGCCGCACCCTGTCGCACAGTGCCTTCGTCGTCCGACGGAGCCTCACGGACGGTGCCTCCGCTGGGAGTTCCCCGCCGACCGGCCGGCGACAGCCGTCGACGGGATCGAGGAGACGGTCTACGGCGCCTTCAACTCCGGCGAGCTGGTGGCCCTCGACGCCGCCGACGGCACGGTCCGGTGGCGGCACCGCCTGACGATCGGCGGCCTCCCCACGACGGCCCTGTCCCTCGAACTCACCGATCCCCGCCGGTTGCTGATCGGCACCGTGGACGGACGCATCCTCGACTGCTCGGTGGCTCCCCAGGGAGCGGCCCGCCGCATCAGTCCGCAGGCAACGTCGGCTGGATGCGCCGCAGGAACGTCGCGTTGTCCGGTGTCTCGCGCATCCGCTCCAGGAGGGTATCCAGGCCGCCCTGCCCGTCCCGGCCCTGCAGCCCGCGCCGCAGGCCGTGGACGGCCGCCAACTCGGCCGGGCGCAGCAGGAGTTCCTCGCGGCGGGTGCCGGAGGGGGTGATGTCGACGGCCGGGAACACGCGGCGCGACGCCGGGTCCCGGCTCAGGCGGAGCTCCATGTTGCCGGTGCTCTTCAGCTCCTCGAAGTAGAAGTCGTCGGCCCGGGAGCCGGTCTCCACCAGCGCGGTCGCGAGGATCGTGAGGGAACCGCCCTCCTCGGCCGTCCGGGCGGCGCCGAAGAACCGCTTGGGGCCGGTCAGCGCGGACGCGTCGACACCCCCGGTGAGGATGCGGCCACCGGAGGCGGCCGCGTTGTTGTGTGCCCGGCACAGCCGGGTCAGCGAGTCGAGGAGGACGACGACGTCCTCACCGGCCTCGACGAGCCGCTTGGCGCGCTCGATCACCAGGTCGGCGAGCGCGATGTGCTGCTTGGCGCTGCGGTCGAAGGTCGAGGCGTACACCTCGCCCTGCACGCAGCGCCGCATGTCGGTGACCTCCTCGGGCCGCTCGTCGAGCAGCAGCATCATCAGCCGGCACTCGGGATGGTTGCCGGTGACGGCGGCGGCGACCTGCTGGAGGAGGACGGTCTTGCCGGTCTTGGGCGGGGCCACGAGGAGGCCGCGCTGGCCCTTGCCGACCGGGGCGATCAGGTCGACCACGCGTCCGGCCAGTCCGGCGGCGGGGTGTTCGAGCCGCAGCCGCTCGTGCGGGTGCAGCGGTGTCAGGTCCCGGAAGTGGCGCCGGCCGCGCGGGTCCCCGGGTGTACGGCCGTCGACCCGTGCGACATCGGTCAGGCCGCGCCGGTCGCCGGTCACGCCCTCGACGAGGTCGCCCTTGCGCAGGCCGTACCGGCGGATCAGCGCGGGGGACACCACGAGGTCGGCGGGCGTGGGCAGGCAGTTCTCACCGCGCAGGTGCCCCCTTCCGCTCGCGTCGATGTCGAGGACGCCGGACACCGTCCGGGCCGGGGACTGCTGCTGTACGGGTGGGTTTTCGAGTGTGGTGGTCATGGTGGTGGGTGTCCTTTCACGGACGGCAGGCAGGAGATGTGCGAAGGGAAGGGGAGAGAGCCGCGAAGGGAGGGCCTGTTGGCGCGCTTCCGGGCGACGGGGGAACAGCACCTCGGATACGACGAACACGTCGTGGTGCTGGAGATGAAGGAGAGAGGTGAAAATCGGCACCGGCGCCCGCAAAGAGGGGCGTACACGAGTGCTCTTGGCAATGTACCACCGAAAGCGGCGGTTGTGGGCCGGATACCTCGGCGGGCTAGATCGGGCTAGGTCAGCGCGTGGCCAGCAGCCCGTACAGCAACGGGATCCGCGGCTCGGGCAGGCGCCACCAGCCGGACTCCGTACGGGCCATCCGAGGCCAGCGCGGCCAGGGAAGTTCGTCGCCTTCACGCAGACGCCGCACGGCGAGCCCCGCATCCGTCAACGCGTTGAGGACCTCGCCCATTCCGTGCATCCACTCGTAACTGTCCGTGGCGCCCTCGACGGCCGGGCCGTCCGTGTAGGTGTGGGTCCCGTTGCGGTGCACCGGCCCGGCGCCGCCCAGGTAGTCGTGGCGCAGGAGCAGCTCGGGTCCCTCGCCCGGTGCGGGCTTCGGTCCGAGCGCGTTGAGCAGGGGATGGAACTCCACGACGTACAACCGGCCGCCGGGGCGCAGAAGCCGGCCGACGGTGTCCGCCCACCGGTCCAGGTCGGGGAGGTAGCACAGGGCGCCCTTGCCGGTGTAGACGACGTCGAACCGCCGCCCGTCCAGGGCCTCGGCGGCGTCGTACACATTCGCCCGGACGTACGTCACATCGGCGCCGGCCTTCGCCGCGATGTCCTGGGCGGCCGCCACGGACGCCGCGGAGAAGTCGAGACCGACGGCCCGGGCACCGCGCCGTGCGAAGGCGATCGTCTCCGTGCCGAGGTGGCACTGCAGGTGCAGTACGTCACGCCCGGCCAGCTCGCCGAGGTCCTCCCACTCGAACGGGGCGAACCAGCGCTCGGGGTCGAGGTCCTGGTCGAGGCCGTAGAAGCGGCTGGCGAGATGGACGGGCGTGCGGGCGTCCCAGTTCGCCTGGTTGGCCCGCATCAGCCGGTCGTGCTCGCGGGACGTCATGGGGACATCCAACCCTGAACCGGCCGCGGGCGCCGGGAGAACGCCGGAAACGGATCTCCGGAGGTGTCGCTCAGTTCGAGCGGGTGCGCGCTTCCTCGGCGATCCGCTCGAACTGCGCGCCCATGGCCGCCGCGAGGGCCTGGGCCCCCGACAACGGGCGCACCATCACCGTGAATTCGTCGATGAGCCCGTTCTCGTCGAGATGGATGAAGTCGCAGCCGTTGATCTCCCGGTCACCCACGCGCGCGGTGAAGACCAGGGCGTGGTCGCGGCCGTTCACGTCGTTGATCTCGCGCACGTAGCGGAAGTCCTGGAAGACCTCGGAGACGGCGCGCAGGATCGCCGCGGTGATCGCCTTCCCGGCGTACGGCTTGAACACGACCGGGCTGGTGAAGACGACGTCCGGCGCCAGCAGCGCCACGGCGGCGTCGAGGTCGAGCTTCTCGACCGCCTCACGGAATGCACGCATCGAAACCGCCTTAGTCAATTTGTTGAGTAGGTGCGGAGTAGATTAGTCAACCGTTGATACGGTGTCCATATGTCTCTCAAGTACGCCGTTCTGGCGGCGCTCCTGGAGGGCGAGGCCTCGGGGTACGAGCTGTCGAAGGTCTTCGACGTGTCGCTGGCCAACTTCTGGGCCTCGACCCCGCAGCAGCTCTACCGCGAACTGGAGCGCCTCGCGCAGGGCGGCCTGATCGAGGCCAGGGTGGTGCGCCAGGAACGGCGTCCCGACAAGCGCATGTTCACGCTGACCGAGGCGGGCCGCGAGGACCTGCGTTCGTTCGCCGCCACGTCGCCCCGGCGGCCCACCGCCATCCGCGACGAACTCCTCATCAAGATCCAGGCCATGGACGGCGCGAACCCGGACGCGACCCGTGCGCTGGTCGAGGAGCGCGAGGCGTGGGCCCGCGGCAAGCTCGCCCGCTACCGGCGGGTGCGCGAGCGCCTCCTGGCCGGCCGCAGCGAGGAGGAGTACCTCCGGGAGACCGACCGCGTCGGCCCGTACCTCACCCTGATGGGAGGCATCGGCTTCGAGGAGGAGAACCTTCGCTGGTGTGAGCGCGTACTCGCCGTCCTGAAGCAGCGGACTCCCCTAGGCTGAGCCGATGTTCAGCCCCGAAGGCCCCAGCCTGCGCGAACTCGCCGTCCAGGCGCTGTCGTCCGTCGAGCGCGGCTACGACCTGCTCGCGCCGAAGTTCGACCACACGCCCTTCCGGACACCCCCCGCGGTCCTCGACGCCGTCGGGTCGGCGCTGCGGCGGGTGGGGCCCTTCGACGCCGGGCTCGACCTGTGCTGCGGCACCGGCGCGGGCGTCGGGGTGCTGGAGCGGGTGTGCCGGGAGCGCGTCACCGGCGTCGACTTCAGCGCGGGCATGCTCGACGTCGCCCGGGGGCGAGTGCGGACGCAGGGCCCGCAGATCTCCTGGGTCCGCGCCGACGCGCGCGCCCTGCCCTTCGCCCCCGCCTTCGACCTGGTCGTGAGCTTCGGGGCCTTCGGCCACTTTCTGCCCCGCGAACTGCCAGGGCTGTTCGCACAGGTCCGGTCCGTCCTGCGGCCGGGCGGCTGCTTCGCGTTCCCGCTGGTCGCGCCGCCCCGCCCGGGCTCGCTCGGTTACTGGATGGTGCTCGGGTTCGACACCGTGATGCGGGTGCGCAACGCGCTCTGGCGGCCCGAGTTCGTCATGTACTACCGCGCCTTCCGCCTCGGGGACGTGCGGCGCGAACTCGCGGAAGCAGGCTTCGGGGTGGAGCTCCAGCCGCTCCCGGAGTTCGGGCGGCGGCCGGACGGCAGCCCCCGGGTACGGCTCGTCCTGGCCCGGCTGCCGGGCTAGGCCGTGTCCGCGAAGTCCGCCTGTCCCGCGGCGCCTGGCACGCTCCCCCGAGCTCTCGACTCCGCTCGAGCAGGGGGTACCCGCACTCGCCGCACCGGACGAGGCCCCGAGTACGTCCGGTACGAGGGACTTTGCCCGGCACGCCGAGAGCACGCACCGGACGCCGCGGGGCCCGTCCTCCGGGCGAACGACGGGACTTCGCGGACCCGACCTCTCAGGGCACTAGGCCTGGTGCCGAGGTGCTCGTCAGCCGCGAAGGAAGTTCAGCAGATCGTCGTTGAACGCCCTCTCGAAGTCGCCGACCAGACCGTGCGGGGCACCCGGATACACCTTCAGCGTCGCGTCCTTGACGAGCTGGGAGGTGCGGTGGGCCGAGGCGGCGATCGGCACGATCTGGTCGTCGTCCCCGTGCGCGACGAGCGTCGGCACGTCGATGCGCCGCAGGTCCTCCGTGAAGTCGGTCTCCGAGAACTGCGCGACACAGTCGTAGGCGCCTTTCAGGCCGGCCTGCATGCTCCACATCCAGAACGCCCGCCGCACGCCCTCCGACACGGCGGCGCCGGGCCGGTTGAAGCCGTAGAAGGCTTCGCTCAGCTCCCAGTAGAACTGCGAGCGGTCCGCCGCGACCCCGGCGCGGATCCCGTCGAAGGCGTCCTTCGGCGTGCCCTCCGGATTGGCCTCCGTCCGCAGCATCAGCGGCGGCACCGCACCGAGCAGCACGACCTTCGCCACCCGCGCGGTCCCGTGCCGGCCGATGTAGCGGGCCACCTCACCGCCGCCGGTCGAATGGCCCACCAGGACCGCGTCGGTGAGGTCCAGTGCCTCGATCAGCTCGGCCAGGTCGTCGGCGTACCGGTCCATGTGGTTGCCCTGCCACGGCTGGCCCGAGCGGCCGTGTCCGCGGCGGTCGTGTGCGATCGCCCGGAAGCCGTGCTCTGCGACCAGCCGGGCCTGCCCGTCCCACGCGTCCGCGTTGAGGGGCCAGCCGTGACTGAACACCACGGGCTGCCCCGCGCCCCAGTCCTTGTACGAGAGCTCGGTTCCGTCGGAGGTCGTGAACGTGGTCATGGGGATCCTCTCGGAGGTCGCCTGGGGGAGCCGTGCCGTGTCTCGATGATCTCCGTCATCTCCGGGAACCCGCGTGGGCAGTCCGCCGAACGGGTGACGGGCCGTGGTCGGCCGCGGGTGCCGCAGCGCGGCCCGGCAGAGTGAACTCGTAGACCAGCGCGTCCTGCTGGGCGTCCACCATGAGATCGGTGATCTCCAGCGGGCGGGCGTACTGGTCGTGCACCTGCCGGGTGACCCGTACCGACGGGGCGCTCGCGGGGCGGGTGATGGTGTCACGGTGGTGCAGGGTCAGCCCGGCCCGGCGCATCCAGTCGTAGGCCCGGCGCAGCTGCGCGGCGGCGGTGCCGTCGGCGCGGTCGCGGTAGCGGGCCAGCTCCTCCACCTCCGCCAGCGCCACGGCGGAGAACGATGTCACCGCGGTCCGCCGGCCCTGCCCGCCGGCGGTCGCGTACCGGTAGCGGTGGATCAGGGTCGGGCGGCCGGGGGCCAGCCCCAGGGCTTCGGCGTGGTCCGGCGGGGGAGCCTCCCAGGTGACGGTGGCGCGGGCGACACTGCCCGGGGCCGGGGCCCCGGCGCCGACCGGGAAGGTGAGCGACGCCGGGGTCTCGACCGGCAGGCCGGGCAGGGTGGCGTGGCTGCCGCGCCGGTCGGTGGTGACGAGCCCGTCGCGGCGAAGCAGCTCCAGCGACTGCCGTACGGTCTCCCGGCTGACCCCCAGGTGACCGGCCAACCGCCGTTCGCTCGGCAGTCGTTCACCGGGCGGGATGGTGCCGTCGCGCAGCTCGCCGAGCAACTCCGTCGCGATCCGGCGGTACAGGGGCTCTCCCTCGGCCGGCGGGGGGTCGTGCGGGGTGGTGCGGGCCATGCCGCCCCTCCTGTGGGTGACGTTCGGTAGCCGTTCGGGCTCGGTGCGCCACCAGATCTAGCATTGGTCTAAACCAGCCGGGAAGGGCGGCCGGGCGGTTCGGCCGAAACCTGCCCGCCCGCGCCCGCCCTCACAGCGCGCCGTACAGGGCGTCGACCAGGGCCATTTTCCGCGGGTCGTTGGCGATATGAGGCCTCATCCGGTTCATCACATAGCCCAGGGACACCCCCGCCTCGGGGTCGGCGAGCCCACAGGAGCCGCCGAAGCCGTCGTGTCCGAAAGCGCGCGGGTTGGGCCCGTACGAGCTGTCGGGGCCGCTGAGCCACAGCCCGAGCCCCACCTCCGTCTCGTGCTCGAACCCGGCGCCGAGCACCAGGTCCCGGCAACCGCCCTGCCCCTCGCGCACCCGCTCGGCCGCCTCGGGGGACAGCACGCGATGACCCCCGTACGAGCCGCGCCCCGCGAAGACGCCGTACAGTCCCGCGACCGCACGCGCGGTGCCGTGACCGTTCGCCGCGGGAATCTCGGCGGCCCGCCACCCGGGAGTGAGGGCCCCGGCGGCGGACACCGCCGGGTTCGTCAGCGCGGCGATGGCCGCAGGCGCCAACTGGGCGAAGGCCGCCGCTTGTGCACTGCTCGCCGTGACCGCCGGCTGGACCAGCTCGGCCGCGCGGCCGGTCTCCCGCTCCGGCAGGCCGATGCTGAAGTCGATCCCGAGCGGCCCCGTCACCTCCCGCGCCAGGAAGTCCCCCGGCCGCAGTCCCGACACCCGCCGTACGACCTCGCCGACCAGATGGCCGTAGGTCAGCGCGTGGTAGCCGGACCGGGTGCCCGGTTCCCACCACGGCTCGGTCGCGGCGAGCCGCTGCGTGGTCAGCTCCCAGTCGCAGAGCTGCTGCAGCGAGTGCGGCTCCCGCAGGCCGGCCAGACCGGCGCGGTGGGACAGCAGATGCCGTACGAGGACCTTCTCCTTGCCCGCCGCGGCGAACTCGGGCCAGTACTCGGCCACCGGCGCGTCCAGGTCCAGCAGCCCCCGGTCGGCGAGGATGTGCGCGCACAGCGCCACCGGGCCCTTGGTCGTGGACCACACGTTGACCAGCGTGTCCCGCTCCCAGGGCCGGGAGCGCGCCGCGTCCGCCCAGCCGCCCCACAGATCCACCACAGTCTCGCCGTCGACGGTGACGGCCACCGCGGCGCCCAGTTCGCCCCGCTCCCGGAAGTTCTCCTCGAACGCCCTGCGTACCGCGGTGAACCGCGGGTCACAGTGACCGTGCATCTGTGTCTCGTTCCCGGACATGAGCCCCTCCGCCGACGGTCTTCGACCCGGGCCGCTGTGTCACGGTCCGGGCGCGATGAACGTACCGACTGGTCGGACCGGGAGGAAGCCCGCCGGGTGTGAACGGCCGGATCAGATGTACGAGCGCATCCAGCGCAGCTTGGCCGCCTGCTGGAAGGGGCCGCCGCCCTCATGGTCGTTGAAGTCGTAGACCTCGATCGACTTGTCCTCGTGGTCCCAGGCGTTGAAGGCGGCGAAGACGGTCGAGGGCGGGCAGGTCTGGTCCTCCAGGGCGGCCGAGAAGAGCGCGGGGGCGCGCCCACGGGCGGCGAAGTGGACGCCGTCGAAGTAGGACACCGTGCGCAGGGCGTCCTCGGCGCGGCCGCGGTGCGTCTTGAGGTAGAGGCCGATCTCCCGGTACGGCTGCCGGTCCGTGAGCGTCGTCGCGCGCGGGAAGTCGCACAGGAACGGCACGTCCGGCGCGATGCCGACCAGGTCCGGGACCAGTCCGCCGACCGCGATGGTGATGCCGCCGCCCTGGCTGGAACCGACGGCCACCGTGCGCGCCGGGTCGGTCAGGGGGTGCGAGCGGGCCGCCTCGACGGCACGCACCGCGTCCGTGTAGACCCGGCGGTAGTAGTAGTTCTCCGGGGCATCGATGCCGCGGGTCATGAAACCGGGGTACGCGGGCGCCCCGCCCACCGGATCCGCGGTGCCGCCGCCTCCGCCCCAGGCGCTGCCCTGCCCGCGGGTGTCCATCACGAAGTGCGCCCGGCCCGAGGACGCCCACAGCAGGTGCTCGTGGGGAAGCCCGCGCCCGCCGCCGTAACCGATGAACTCCACGACCAGCGGCAGCGGGCCCTCCGCCCTCGCCGGCAGCGTCAGCCAGCCCTTGACCGGATGACCGCCGAAACCGGCGTACGTCACGTCGAACACCTGGACGGTGGACAGGCCCGTGTCGACCGGTTCGAAGCGGGCGTCCAGATCATGCCGGCGCGCCTCCTGGAGAGTCTTGGACCAGAAGGCGTCGAAGTCATCGGGCTCGGTGGCCGCGCTGCGGTACTCGCGGAGCTCGTCGAGAGGAAGGTCGAACAGGGCCATGTAGGACCGCCTTGAGTGAGGAGCAGCTACGGGGGTTATGCGGATGATCACACTACGTGGGTGGTAGGAGGACTGGCCAGGGTCTTGTTCCGGCCTGGCTCCGAACCGCTGTTCGCTCTGCGAGGGTGAGGCCCTGGTCGCAGGCGTAGGAGCGTGATCTTGGAGCATGGCGTCGGGGAGAGATCGCGCGCAGGTGGTCGGGTCACCTGGTGTCCTCAGCCGGATGCGTCCCCAGGGGTGTTCGCGTCTCATGCCCGGCGGTGCGTCCACTCCGGTTCCGTACGGGCCCACGCCCGGTCCCACTCGGCCATCCGGCGCCGCAGCGCGACCCGGCGTACCAAGGAGTGGCCGAAGAGCACCAGGAGCACCGCACCGCCCGTGGCGCAGGTCCCGATGGCGAGGGTGTGCTGCCAGATCGCCGACCCGTCCACCGGTGGGAGAACGCTCCGCCCCCGGTCGTCGAACCAGGCGTCCACGGTCTCGCCTCGTTTGGTGTCCGCGGGGACCCGCGTCGTCGCGGTGCGCGTGGCTCCGCCCGGCTCGGTCCAGCGCACGGTCGCCCGATACGCGTGCTGCCCGCCGGCCTGCATCGACGGGAGCGAGTCGGTGGTGCCGACGACCTCGGCCCGGACGCGATGCCGCTCGGCCCGCTGCTCCGCCGCCACCGACCGCGCCTCGTCATGGGCCCACCGGGCGGCGGCCGCCCCGGCCAGGGGCGCGCCCACCAGGATCAGGACGGCGAACACCAGCACCGTCCACGCTTCAACGACATCCG
>NZ_JBEXSH010000221.1:0-11132 GCF_040613555.1 Streptomyces sp. NPDC006265 | reverse complement strand
GCCGGTGGCGGGGGCGGGGGCGGAGGCCGCCTCGGTGGCGGGCCCGGTGGTCGCGGGGGCGAGGCCCAGGGGACCGCGCGGGCCGTGGGCCCTGCTGAAGCGCCGGCGGCGCCGGCGGGTACCCGAACAGGAACCGGCCCCCGCGACCCCTTCGAATTGAGGAGCGCCGCAGAACGAGTTCGGAGAGGAGGAAGGAAAGCAAGCGCTTGGAAACTGCGGCCAGGGTCACACCGCGACACCCGTGACCCAGCCGATACGTACGGGTAACTTCCCAGACAGCCCAAGCAGACCACCCGGTACGTCAATGGAGCCGTGATGCCCGAAGCCGTGATCGTCTCAGCCGCCCGCTCCCCCATCGGCCGCGCCGTCAAGGGCTCCCTCAAGGACCTCCGCCCGGACGACCTGACCGCCACGATCATCCAGGCCGCCCTGGCCAAGGTCCCCGAGCTGGACCCGAAGGACATCGACGACCTGATGCTCGGCTGCGGCCTGCCCGGCGGCGAGCAGGGCCACAACCTCGGCCGGATCGTCGCCGTGCAGATGGGCATGGACCACCTGCCGGGCTGCACCGTCACCCGGTACTGCTCCTCCTCCCTGCAGACCTCCCGCATGGCCCTGCACGCCATCAAGGCCGGCGAGGGAGACGTCTTCATCTCGGCGGGCGTGGAGACGGTCTCCCGCTACGCGAAGGGCAGCTCCGACGGCCTGCCCGACACGCACAACCCGCTCTTCGCCGACGCCGAGGCCCGGACCGTCGCCACCGCCCAGTCCGAGGGCTCGACCTGGCACGACCCGCGCGAGGACGGCCTGCTGCCCGACCCGTACATCGCGATGGGCCAAACCGCCGAGAACCTGGCCCGCGCCAAGGGCGTCACCCGCCAGGACATGGACGAGTTCGGCGTCCGCTCGCAGAACCTCGCCGAGGAAGCCATCAAGAACGGCTTCTGGGAGCGCGAGATCACCCCGGTGACGCTTGCCGACGGCACGGTCGTCTCCACGGACGACGGCCCCCGCGCCGGCGTCACCCTGGAGGGCGTGCAGGGCCTCAAGCCGGTCTTCCGCCCCGACGGCATGGTCACGGCCGCCAACTGCTGCCCGCTGAACGACGGCGCCGCGGCCCTCGTGATCATGTCCGACACCAAGGCCCGCGAGCTCGGCCTCACCCCGCTCGCCCGGATCGTGTCGACCGGCGTCTCCGGCCTCTCGCCCGAGATCATGGGCCTCGGCCCGGTGGAGGCGAGCAAGCAGGCCCTGCGGCGCGCCGGGCTGGGCATCGGCGACATCGACCTGGTCGAGATCAACGAGGCGTTCGCCGCCCAGGTGATCCCCTCCTACCGCGACCTGGGCATCCCGCTGGAGAAGCTGAACGTCAACGGCGGTGCCATCGCCGTCGGCCACCCGTTCGGCATGACCGGCGCCCGCATCACCACCACCCTCATCAACTCCCTCCAGTTCCACGACAAGCAGTTCGGTCTGGAGACGATGTGCGTCGGCGGCGGCCAGGGCATGGCCATGGTCATCGAACGCCTCAGCTGAGCGGCGCACCGTAGCCGCCATAGCACCCGCTGTGAGCCTTCGGCCCAGAACCCTGGAAACACCAGGGTTCTGGGCTGTTTTGTGATCCAATCTCCCCCAGGATGTGACCTATCTCCCTCCACTAGGGGAGAACCGCAGGTCACGACAGCCACGCCCCCTCCCCCGACACCGAAGCCCTGTCCGTTTCGTGACGTTACGCACTGACAGCTGGTTAGTCCGCCCTTCAAGCTGATGTAGGAAGTCGGGGGTCGACTTTGAACCGGGAGTACGTCAGTGAGCGCCATGCCGATCGCGTTGCTGGTCACCACGGCCGCCACGGGCGCCGTGGGCGTCGCCGTCCTGCGCACCGTCCTGCAGCTGCGCCGACAGGTAGCGGCCCTGCACACCGCGCTGGCCGAGAGCCGCGCAGTCACCACCCGTGCGCTGCTGCCCGCCGCCCGTACCGCTGCCGACACCGATGAGATACGTGCCGCCGTGGCGGCGGCGCTCGCCGAGGAGCGGGAGCGGGAGCTCGCCGAGGCGCGGGCGTTCTGGGCCGCCCAGGAGGCCCGTGACGCCGCCGACGGGCCCTCCCTGCTGGGCCTGCCCGAGGTCGATCCGTTCCTGCCCCGTCAGGCCGATTTCGCGGGTCTGGAGCCGGTGTCCGAGCCCGGCGCGGACGCCGAGGAGCCGGCCGGCGAGTCCCCGGAACTGGCCGCGGCCCGACGCCGCCACCCCTCGCACCCGGACTTCGTGCCGACGCAGTCGCCGGTCGTGAACGACCACGAGCGCACCGTCGCCACCCTGGAGGACCTGGCCTCCTCCCGCGTCGAGCTGACGGACGTCCGCCCCGGCCCGCTGGGCACCCTGGACGTCTACGTCTTCGCCGACGGCACGACCCTGTGCATGACGCCGGGCCACCGCGAGACGGCGGAGCATCTCTGCGCGGCCCTGCGCGCCGGCCGGACCCCGGTCCTGCTGGGCGGCTCCGGCATCTCGGGCGCCTACACCCTCACGTTCGAATGCGGCGAGGAGAACGTCTACATCCTGGCGGACCGGGTCATCGCGTCCCTGTAGGGAAGCGCCCCCACTAGACCCCCGCCCGCTTCTGCGCCTCCTCCACCAACGTCACGGCTTCGTCGACTTCGGCATCGCCGGGGGCCACGACCGCCAGATCGTTCCCGGCGACCGTGATCTGATCTGCCGCTGCAAACATCCCCGCATCCGGCATCTCCCGGGGCTCCACGCCCTCGAGAACCTGTGCCCTGCGGGCCAACTCCCGGGCCAGCCCGAGAGCCTCGGCGGCAGCTCCTCGCTGCAACCGGCTCTGGGGCGCGGCCCTCAATCGATCGGCGAAGTGCTCCACCGCACGGGTCAGAGGCGTCGTATCAACCACGCCGCGAGCGTACGCGTCCCAGCGGGACTGTTGCCAACGGGCGAACACTCAGGCACGGTGACCTGAAGGACCGGCTTACATCCCAGCGTCCGGAGGCGCCGATGTCCCAAGTCTTCTCCGAAGAGACCCACCGCAACATGCTCGCCCGCATCCCCCACTGCACCGGTCGTGAGATCTCCGACTGGTTGCGCACCGTCGAAGATGGCCCGGCGCTCTTCCGCTTCGAGGAAAAGGTCAGCTGGCTCCGGCACGAGCACAACCTCGCGTACGGCCACGCCAAAGCGATCATCCACGAGTACGACCTGAGGAGGGCCGCGCGCAAACTCCTCTAGGCGCGCACACCGTCCTCCCGACGACGAAGAGCCCCGGCCGAAGCCGGGGCCCTTCGCGCTACGACTGCCGGAACTAATCGCTGCTGTTGAGGATCGAGATGAGCCTCAGGAACTCCATGTAGATCCACACCAGCGTCAGCGTGAGGCCGAAGGCCGCGAGCCAGGCCTCCTCGCGCGGGGCACCGTAGGCGATGCCGTCCTCGACCTGCTTGAAGTCCAGGGCGAGGAAGCAGGCACCGAGGATGATGCCGATGACGCCGAAGACGATGCCGAGGGGACCGCTGCGGAAGCCGAGGCCGTCGCCGCCGCCGAACACCGCGAACAGCAGGTTCACGGTCATCAGCAGGATGAAGCCGAGCGCGGCAGCCATCACGAAGCCGTAGAAGCGTCGGTTGACGCGGATCCAGCCGGCCTTGTAGGCGATCAGCACACCGGTGAAGACCGCCATCGTGCCGATCACGGCCTGCATGGCCGCACCGTCGGCGATGCGGTTGTCGACGATGTTGGAGACGACGCCGAGGAAGACACCCTCGAACGCGGCGTAGGTCAGGATCAGCGCGGGCGAGGCCTTGCGCTTGAAGGACTGCACGAACGCCAGGACCATGCCGATCAGCGCGGCGCCGATACCGATGCCGTAACTACGGCTGACGTTGGCGTCGTCGATCGGCAGCAGGGCCCAGGAGAGCGCCGCGGTGAGGATGAGCACGCCGAGCGTGCTCGCCGTGCGCAGGACGACATCGTCGATGGTCATGCGGCCGGTGGTGGCCGGTGCCTGCGGCGGCGCGCCGTACTGCAGGTCCTGCTGGGCGTAAGGGTTCTGCGCGTACGGGTTCTGCGCGTACTGGTCGCCCGTCGGCTGCGCGTACGGGTTGCCCTGGGTGGCGACAGCGGGACCCCCGGCCTGCGGCGCGGTGTTGAAGCCCGCGTAGCCGTTGTCGCGGCTGAACCCCCGTCGCGAGAAGACCGGGTTTCTGCTCCTCATTTCACTCCTCCATGGCCAGACGTCGTGGCCTTGGCTCAAGAGTAATAGGTAGGCAAAGGAATGACCCTACTGCTTGGGGAGGATCTTTCCCTCGTCGTGCTGCGCAACACGCTACGCGGCTTCGTGATTCCCCTCACCGGAGGGGTCACTCCCGGCTCACCCGAACGGGAAGCCCGTATAGGCCTCCGCCAGGTCCGTCTCGGCCGCGCGGGAGGAGGCGATCCGCTCCAGCCGGGCGAGCTGGAGCCGGTCCTCGAAGGCCGTCGTGCCGGGTGCGGTGTGCAGAAGGGTCGTCATGTCGTAGGAGAACCGCTCGGCCTGCCAGACGCGGCGCAGGCAGGTCGCGGAGTAGGCGTCGAGCAGCTCCGGCGAACCGGTCTCCTGCCGGTGCGTCAGGGCCCGCGCGAAGGTCACGACGTCGCCGACGGCGAGGTTCAGACCCTTGGCCCCGGTCGGGGGGACGATGTGTGCCGCGTCACCGGCGAGGAAGAGGCGGCCATGACGCATGGGCTCGTGGACGTAGGAGCGCATGGGAGTGACCGACTTCTGGGTGACCGGGCCGCGTTCCAGGCGCCAGTCGTCGTCGGTCTCGAACCGGCGCTCCAGCTCGTCCCAGATCTCCTCGTCGCTCCACGTCCCGGCGTCGGTGCCGTCGGGCACCTGGAGGTAGAGGCGGGAGACGGACGGCGAGCGCATGGAGAGCAGGGCGAAACCGCGGTCGTGGCGGGCGTAGACGAGCTCGTCGTGCGAAGGCGGCACGTCGGCGAGGATGCCCAGCCAGCCGAAGGGGTACGTCCGTTCGAAGACTTGGGTCAGTTCTGCCGGGATCGCCTTGCGGGCCACGCCCCAGAAACCGTCGCAGCCGACGACGTAGGCGCACTCCAGGACGTCCTCGCGGCCCTCGTGCCGGAAGCGGATCCGCGGGGCGTCGGTGCCGGCGTCCTCCACGGCCAGCGCCTCCGCCTCGAAGAGCAGGGGCGCGCCGTCCCGGAGCTGGAGGGCGATGAGGTCCTTGCACACCTCGGTCTGGGCGTAGACCGTCACGGACCGGCCGCCGGTGAGGCCGGGGAAGTCCACGCGGTGGCGTCGGCGGTCGAAACGCAGTTCGATGCCGTCGTGGCGCAGCCCCTCGCGGTCCATGCGTTCCCCGGCGCCGGCCGCGCGCAGCACGTCCGCCGTGCCCTGTTCCAGGATCCCGGCGCGCTGGCGCCGTTCGACGTAGGAGCGGTCGCGGCTCTCCAGGACGACCGCGTCGATGCCCGCGCTGTGGAGCAGCCGGGCGAGGAGGAGGCCGGCGGGGCCCGCTCCGATGATGCCGACGGTGGTGCGCATCGGACGACCTCTTCTCATCCACGTTCGTCAGGTGAAATTCCTTTCACCATGTGCATGTGAGTCTCCGACGGCATGCGGCCGCTGTCAACGGGCGCGCCGTGAACTCTTCAATGGACCACGCAGGGATCGGAAGGTGCCCGGAGCCGGACTCGAACCGGCACGCCCGCGAAGGGGCAGCGAGGTTTAAGCTCGCCGTGTCTGCATTCCACCATCCGGGCAGGCCGTGGGCTCCGCATCGAGGTTCCGAGACTATCCGGACGGGTCCCCCGAACAGCGGCAGCATGGACCGATGTTGTCTTATTTTATTGACGTCTGAGGGTGCATCAGCACATGGAACTCGCCATCCGCACTTGCCAATAGCCTTCCGTGCGCCGGTCGGCCGCGCATGCGGAATGACGGAATTTCACCGCCCGAACGAGGGCACTCCACCTGTTCTCGACACCCGGACGCATCGCTTCCCGACACCGGGGCCCCTCAGGGGTGTTCGTCATCCCCAGGTATGACACCGCCCGCCCCGGTCAGACCCGAGACGGCCTTCGGAACCAGAACAACGGGTGACTACACGGTGCCGTGGGGCCCGGACGATGGAACACGTCCTTCCCGTACACCGCCGTCCGACAGGAGAGCCATCCCGTGACCACCGCTTCCCTCACCGACCGGGCCACCACCGCGGCCGCGCGCGCCACGGATCTCTCGAAGATCTACGGTCAGGGTGAGACCCAGGTGGTCGCCCTGGACCAGGTCTCCGTCGACTTCCGGCAGGCCGAGTTCACCGCGATCATGGGCCCCTCCGGTTCCGGCAAGTCCACCCTGATGCACTGCGTGGCCGGCCTCGACTCCTTCTCCTCCGGGTCGGTGCGCATCGGGGACACCGAACTCGGCTCGCTGAAGGACAAGCAGCTGACCAAGCTGCGCCGGGACAAGATCGGCTTCATCTTCCAGGCGTTCAACCTGCTGCCCACCCTGACCGCCCTGGAGAACATCACCCTCCCGATGGACATCGCGGGCCGCAAGCCGGACAAGCAGTGGCTGGACTCCGTCATCCGGATGGTCGGCCTGGCGGACCGGCTCGGCCACCGCCCGTCCCAGCTGTCCGGCGGTCAGCAGCAGCGCGTCGCCGTGGCCCGGGCGCTGGCCTCCCGGCCCGAGATCATCTTCGGGGACGAGCCCACCGGAAATCTCGACTCGCGCTCCGGCGCCGAGGTGCTGGGCTTCCTGCGCAACTCCGTGCGGGAGCTGGGCCAGACGGTGGTGATGGTGACGCACGACCCGGTGGCCGCGGCCTACGCGGACCGGGTGATCTTCCTGGCTGACGGCCGGATCGTCGACGAGATGTACGGGCCGACGGCCGACTCCGTGCTCGACCGCATGAAGGCGTTCGACGCCAAGGGCCGCACGAGCTGACGCCCCCTCACCGACTGCCCCGGCCCGAACCGACTGGACTGAGAAAACCCATGTTCCGTACCGCCTTGCGCAACGTGTTCGCGCACAAGGCCCGGCTCCTGATGACCGTACTCGCCGTGATGCTCGGCGTGGCCTTCGTGACGGGGACCCTGGTCTTCACCAACACCATCTCCGACGCCTACCAGAAGAGTTCGGCCAAGGGCTTCGACCAGGTGGACGTCGCCATGACGGCGGACTACGAGGAGTCCCGGGGCGACCGGGTCGGCAAACTCCACGAACTGAACCAGGCCGTGCTCGACAAGAGCGAGCGAGTGCCCGGGGCCGCGTCCGCCATCGGCGTGGTGAAGAACTTCACCGCCATCGCCGGCAAGGACGGCAAGCTGATCGGTGAGGGCTTCCAGTCGCAGGGCGGCAACTACTGGGGCACCAAGGACCCCCGTTACCCGCTCGTCAGCGGACACGCCCCCAAGGGCGAGGACGAGATCCTCATCGACTCCGCGACGGCGAAGCGCGCCGGCTACAAGGTCGGCGACACCGTGCGGATGTCCGTCGACGGGCCGGTCCTGACCCCGAGGATCACCGGCATCTTCACCACCGACGACGGCAACGTCGCGGCCGGCGGCAGCCTCACCCTGTTCGACACCGCGACCGCCCAGAAGCTGCTGGGCAAGCCGGGCGTGTACGACGAAATCGACGTCAAGGCGAAGCAGGGCGTCACCCAGACCGCGTTGAAGGCGGAGCTGGACAAGGCACTTCCCGAGGGCACCGTCTCCACCACCACCGGCAAGCAGCTCGCCGACGACCAGGCGGAGATGATCTCCCGGTCGATGAGCGGCATGCAGACGGCCCTGCTGGTCTTCGCCGGCATCGCCCTGTTCGTCGGCACGTTCATCATCGCCAACACCTTCACCATGCTGGTCGCCCAGCGCACCAAGGAGCTGGCGCTGATGCGGGCGGTCGGCGCCTCGCGCCGACAGGTGACGCGCTCGGTCCTGATCGAGGCGTTCGTGGTCGGCGCCGTCGCCGCCGTGACCGGACTCCTCGCGGGCATCGGCATCGGGGCCGGACTGCGCTCCCTGATGGGCACGTTCGACGCGACCGTGCCGGACGGGCCGCTGGTGATCAAGCCGACGACGATCGTCGCCGCGCTGGCGGTCGGCATCCTGGTGACCATGCTGGCGGCCTGGCTGCCGGGCCGCCGGGCCGCGAAGATCCCGCCGGTGGCGGCAATGAACAGCGTGCACGCCAAGGCCACGACCAAGTCGCTGGTGCTGCGCAACACGCTGGGCGCCCTGGTCTCATCCGCGGGCATCGCGGTGGTCCTCGTCGCCACGACCATGGACGGCTCGGACGGCCAGATGCCGATGGGCTTCGGCGCCGTGCTGCTGATCATCGGCGTGTTCATCCTGACCCCGCTGCTGTCCCGCCCGCTGATCGCCGCCGCCGCGCCGGTGCTGCGCGCCTTCGGCATCTCCGGCAAGCTGGCCCGGCAGAACTCGGTACGCAACCCGCGCCGTACGGCCGCCACCGCCTCCGCGCTGATGATCGGCCTGACCCTGATCACCGGCATGACGGTGATGGCGGGCAGTCTCCAGCACGCGATCGAGAAGATGGCCTCGGCGTCGATCAAGGCTGACTACGTGGTGTCCATGGCGAACGGCAACCCGCTGTCGCCGGACGTCGAGAAGAAGCTGAAGCAGGCCGGCGACGTCACCGCCACCAGCCCGATGCTCAACGCCGAAACCCGGATCGACGGCCAGAGCGAGTACGTGACCGGCGTGAACGGCGCGGCGATCCGCGACCTGGTCGGACCGGAGGTCGACGCGGGCACCTTCAAGGTCGGCGGCGGCGACGTGGTCGTGGACAGCGAGACCGCCAAGTCCTACGGCTGGAAGACCGGTTCAGCCTTCACCCTCGCCTACGAGGACGGCAAGAAGCAGAAGTTCACGGTCGCCGGGACCTACGAGAGCAACGACTTCCTGGGCGGCATCCTGCTCGACGAGAAGACCCTCGCCCCGCACGAGTCGGACCCGTACAACATGAAGGTCATGGTGAAGACCTCCGACGGCACGTCCGGCGCGGTGCAGGACAGGCTGGAGAAGGCCCTCGGCACCAACCCGGCCGTCAAGGTGCAGTCCAAGGACGACATCTCCAACGAGATCGCGCAGATGTTCACGCTGATGCTGAACATGGTCTACGGCCTGCTCGCCATGGCGGTGATCGTCGCGGTTCTGGGCGTCGTCAACACCCTGGCCATGTCGGTCTTCGAGCGCTCGCAGGAGATCGGGATGCTCCGCGCGATCGGCCTGGACCGCAAGGGCATCAAGCGGATGGTCCGCATCGAGTCCCTGGTGATCTCCCTGTTCGGCGCGGTGCTGGGCATCGGCCTGGGCGTGTTCTTCGGCTGGGCGGCCGGTGAGCTGCTGGCCTCGAAGATGGCGACGTACGAGCTGGTCCTGCCGTGGGCGCGGATGGGTGTCTTCCTGCTGCTGGCCGCGACGGTGGGCGTCCTCGCGGCGCTGTGGCCGGCCCGGCGTGCGGCGCGGCTGAACATGCTCGAGGCCATCAAGGCGGAGTAGCGGACGCGCGAAGGGCCCCTTGAACCCAAGCTGGGAGAGGGGCCCTTCGGCGTGGTCAGTTCCAGCTGCGGGCGCGCAGCGGCAGGTCCGACGTCCCGGACTCGGGAGTGCGCACGGCGAGGACCTGGTTGACGCCGATGCGGTTGCGTTCGAAGGCCAGCGCCGAGGCCGCCATGTACAGGCGCCAGACGCGGGCGCGGCCGGGGCCGGCCAGCTGGACGGCGCGCTGCCAGTCGGCCTCCAGGCGGTCGACCCACCGGCGCAGGGTGAGCGCGTAGTGCCAGCGGATCGCCTCGACGTCGCACACCTCGAACCCGGCGCGCTCCAGCTGGGCCACGGTGCTGCCGATCGGCTGGAGCTCACCGTCGGGGAAGACGTAGGAGTCGATGAAGGCGTCGACGCTGTACGTCGTCTCGTCCCGCTGCGGGCGGCGGGCGATCTGGTGGTTCAGGAGCCGCCCGCCGGGCTTGAGCAGGTCGTACAGGGCGGCGGCGTACTCCAGGTACTGCTCGGCGCCGACGTGTTCGGCCATGCCGATGGAGGAGATCGCGTCATAGGGCCCGTCGCGGACGTCGCGGTAGTCCTGGACGCGGATCTCGACTTTGTCGGTGAGGCCCTCGTCGGCGACGCGCTTGCGGGTGTAGGCGGCCTGCTCCTGGGAGAGCGTGACGCCGACGACGCGTACGCCGTGCTCGCGGGCCGCGTGGACGGCCATCGAGCCCCAGCCGCAGCCGACGTCGAGCAGGCGCAGGCCGGGCCTCAGGCCGAGCTTGCGGCAGACGAGTTCGAGCTTGTCCCGCTGGGCCTGTTCGAGGGTGCTGTCCGGGGCGGGCCAGTAGGCGCAGGAGTACACCATGGACGGGCCGAGGACGATCTCGTAGAAGTCGTTGCCGACGTCGTAGTGGTGGCTGATGGCGCGTCGGTCGGTGCGCTTGGTGTGCAGGTGGCGGCGGGGGCTGCGGGCCTCCTCGCGAGGCGGGGCGGGCGGCAGCGGGGGGCCGGCGAGCTTGACCAGTCCGCGGACTGCGGCGCGGACCTCGGGGTCGCGCAGGGCCTGGGCGAGCGTGCGGGCGTCCTCGCCGCGCTCCCAGATGAGACCGGCCAGCAGATCGAGGGTCGTGTAGAGGTCGCCCTCGATGTCGAGGTCGCCCGCCACCCAGGCGCGGGCCAGGCCCAGTTCGCCCGGCTTCCACAGCAGGCGGCGCAGCGCGCGGCGGTTGCGTACGACCAGGGTCGGCGCGCCCGGCGGGCCGGACCGCGAACCGTCCCAGGCGCGGATGCGCACCGGGAGCGGTGCTCCCAGCAACTGTGTGAAGAGGCCCTGCAGCCGCGGCGCGGCGTCTGCCATGGTGTACACCTCCGTGACGGGAATCCCGGAATGTCCGACACCACGTAAACACCTGCGGGGCTCCGGCGCAGTCCCCGGCACGCGTCATGACTGGGCAAAACCGCCCCTTCGCCCGCCCGGACGCGGCTCCCTGACGGGCCGGCGGACCTTGCGCCGGTGGGCCTGGCTGCGCCGGTGGGCCTGAACGCGCCGAAGGGCTCGTTCACGCCGAAGGGCCCCGGGTACGCCGAAGGGCCTCCCGCAC
>NZ_JBEXSH010000220.1:0-11165 GCF_040613555.1 Streptomyces sp. NPDC006265 | reverse complement strand
GCCCAGGCCCGGCCCGAGTACGGGCACAGCGTTCACGTGGACGTACGGGGGCTGCACCCGAAGCCCCCGTCCTCGCACGGCATATCCATACGCTCGGTCAACTTCCCCGACCGTTACTGGCGGGTGCGCGACGGTTACGTGCGTCTGGACCAGATCGGCTCGGGCCCCGAGCAGCGCGAGGACGCCACCTTCCAGCGCGTCGCCGGCCTCGCCGACTCCTCCTGCTACTCCTTCACCACCGCGGACGGCCGCTATCTGCGCCACCGCAGCTTCGTCCTGGTCGCGAACTCGAACGACGGCTCGTCCCTCTTCCGCAAGGACGCCACGTTCTGCCCCCACTACTGGTCCGCGTCCGGCACGCTCACGCTGGAGTCGGTCAACTACCCGGGCCGCTTCCTGCGCCACCGCAACTTCCAGCTCCGCCTGGACCCCTATGAGAACAGCCACATGTACCGCTCGGACGCGTCGTTCCAGATGGTGGCCGGGCTGGACTGAGCACATGCGTGAGGGCGGCGCCCGGTCCGGGTGCCGCCCTCACGTGCGTCGGTGGATCAGTGGATCCCAGACTCAGTGGATCCCAGACTCAGTGGATCTCAGACGTTGAACCCGAGAGCCCGCAGCTGCTCGCGTCCGTCGTCCGTGATCTTGTCGGGGCCCCACGGGGGCATCCACACCCAATTGATGCGCAGTTCGTTCACGAGGCCGTCCGTGGCGGACTTCGCCTGGTCCTCGATGACGTCCGTCAGCGGGCAGGCCGCCGACGTCAGGGTCATGTCGAGCGTCGCGATGTTCGCGTCGTCGATGTGGATGCCGTAGATCAGGCCGAGGTTGACGACGTCGATGCCCAGCTCGGGGTCGACCACGTCGTACAGCGCCTCACGGACCTCTTCCTCAGAGGCCGGCTTCATCTCAACGGTCTCGCTCATGCCGTCGTCTCCTTCTCGGCGTCGGCTCCGCCCAGTACCTGGGCCGTCGCGTCCTTCCAGGCCATCCAGCTCAGCAGGGCGCACTTCACCCGGGCCGGGTACTTGGACACCCCGGCGAACGCGACCGCGTCCTCCAGGATCTCCTCCATCGCGTCGTCGGGTTCGAGCTTCCCCTTGGACTGCATCAGCTCCAGGAAGGTCTCCTGGATCTTCCGCGCGTCGGAGAGGTCCTTGCCGACGAGGAGGTCGTTCAGTACGGACGCGCTCGCCTGGCTGATCGAACAGCCCTGGCCCTCGTACGAGACGTCCTCGATCGTGGTGCCGTCGTACTTCACGCGCAGTGTGATCTCGTCACCGCACGTCGGGTTGACGTGGTGCACCTCGGCGTCGCCATCCCGCAAGCCCCGCCCGTGCGGGTTCTTGTAGTGGTCCAGGATGACTTCCTGGTACATGGAGTCCAGTTTCACCGTTCAGCACGCCCCTCAGCCGAAGAAGTTCCGTACGTGCTCCAAGCCGTCGACCAGCGCGTCGATCTCGGCCGACGTGGAGTACAGATAGAACGACGCTCGCGTGGTCGCAGGAATTCCGTAGCGGAGGCAGACCGGCCGTGCGCAGTGGTGGCCGACCCGGACCGCGATGCCCTGCTCGTCGAGGACCTGGCCCACGTCGTGCGGGTGGATGTCCCCGAGGGTGAAGCTGATCGCCGCGCCGCGCTCCTCGGCCGTGGTCGGGCCGATGATCCGCAGGTCGGGGACCTCCGCCAGCCGCTTCACCGCGTACTCGGTGAGTGCGTGCTCGTGGGCGAGGATCTTGTCCATGCCGATCGAGTCGAGGTAGTCGATCGCCGCGCCGAGTCCGACCGCCTGGGCGATCGGGGGCGTGCCCGCCTCGAACTTGTGGGGCGCCGGGGCGTAGGTCGAGGAGTGCATCGACACCGTCTCGATCATCTCGCCGCCGCCGAGGAACGGAGGCAGGTCCTCCAGCAGCTCCTGGCGGCCCCAGAGGACGCCGATGCCGGTCGGAGCGCACATCTTGTGGCCGGTGAAGGCCACGAAGTCGGCCTGCAGGGCCTGTACGTCCAGCGGCATGTGCGGCGCGGCCTGGGAGGCGTCGATGCACACCAGCGCACCGACCTCCTGGGCGCGGCGCACGATCGCCTCGACCGGGTTCTGCGTGCCGAGGATGTTGGAGACCAGCACGAAGGAGACGATCTTCGTCTTCTCCGTGATGACCTCGTCGATGTTCGACAGGTCGAGGCGGCCGTCGTCGGTCAGGCCGAACCACTTCAGCTTCGCGCCGGTGCGCTGCGCGAGCAGCTGCCACGGCACGATGTTGGAGTGGTGCTCCATCTCCGTGATGACGATCTCGGTCTCGGAGTCCACGCGGTAGGGCTCGTCGGCCCAGCCCAGCATGTTCGCCACGAGGTTGAGCGACTCCGAGGCGTTCTTGGTGAAGATCACCTCGTCGCGGCTCGGCGCGTTGATGAACTCCGCGACCTTGTCGCGCGCTCCTTCGTACAGCGCCGTGGCCTCCTCGGCGAGCACATGCACACCGCGGTGGACGTTGGCGTTGTAGCGCTCGTAGTACTCGCTCAGGGCGTCCAGCACCTGGCGCGGCTTCTGGCTGGTCGCCGCGTTGTCCAGGTACACGAGCTTCCGGCCTTCGTGGACCTGGCGGTCCAGGATGGGGAAGTCCTTGCGGATCGCCTCTGTGTCGAGGAGGCCCGGCAGCAATGTCACGCGGATGCGCCACCCTTCGTGTCGGCCCCGTCGTGCTTCGCGTAAGCCTCGTAGCCCTCGTTCTCCAGCTTGTCGGCGAGCTCGGCGCCGCCGGACTCGACGATCCGGCCGCCGGAGAACACGTGCACGTGGTCGGGCTTGATGTAGCGGAGGATGCGCGTGTAGTGCGTGATCAGCAGGGTGCCGACCTCGCCCGTCTCGCGGACGCGGTTCACGCCCTCCGACACGACGCGCAGGGCGTCGACGTCCAGACCGGAGTCGGTCTCGTCGAGGATCGCCATCTTCGGCTTGAGGAGCTCCAGCTGGAGGATCTCGTGGCGCTTCTTCTCACCGCCGGAGAAGCCCTCGTTGACGTTGCGCTCGGCGAAGGCCGGGTCCATGTTGAGGCGCTCCATGGCCTCCTTGACCTCCTTCACCCAGGTGCGCAGCTTGGGGGCTTCGCCGCGGATGGCGGTGGCGGAGGTGCGCAGGAAGTTCGACACGGAGACACCCGGCACCTCGACCGGGTACTGCATCGCGAGGAACAGGCCGGCGCGGGCGCGCTCGTCGACGGACATCTCCATGACGTCCTCGCCGTCGAGGGTGACGGTGCCGCCGGTGATCGTGTACTTCGGGTGACCCGCGATGGAGTAGGCGAGGGTCGACTTGCCGGAGCCGTTGGGGCCCATGATGGCGTGCGTCTCGCCCTGCTTCACGGTGAGGTCGACGCCCTTGAGGATCTCCTTCGTGGCGTTGTCGGCCTCGACGGTGACGTGCAGGTCTCGGATTTCAAGCGTTGCCATGGATGCCTCAGGACTCCTGGGTGAGGGAGACGAGCACGTCGTCCCCATCGATCTGTACGGGGTAAACGGAAACGGGGCGCGTCGCCGGAAGGGCGTCGGGCTTGCCGGAGCGGAGGTCGAAGCGCGAGCCGTGCAGCCAGCACTCGATGTGGCAGTCGTCGACCTCGCCCTCGGCCAGGGAGACGTTCGCGTGCGAGCAGATGTCGTGGATCGCGAACACCTCGCCCTCGGTCTGCACGATGGACAGGGGCGTGCCGTCGAGTTCCACCCGCTTCGGGGTGTCCTCCTCCAGCTCGCCCAGTCCACAGGCGCGTACGAAGGTCATGCGACCGCCGCCTCCAGCTCCTCCTCGATCTTGGCGATCAGGCGCTCCTCGATGTCGGGGAGGCCGATCTGCTGGACCAGCTCGGCGAAGAAGCCGCGGACCACCAGCCGGCGGGCCTCCTGCTCCGGGATGCCGCGGGCCATGAGGTAGAAGAGCTGCTCGTCGTCGAAGCGGCCGGTCGCCGAGGCGTGGCCGGCGCCGACGATCTCGCCGGTCTCGATCTCGAGGTTCGGTACGGAGTCCACGCGCGCCCCGTCCGTGAGGACCAGGTTGCGGTTCATCTCGTACGTGTCCGTGCCCTCGGCCTTGGCCTCGATGAGCACGTCGCCGATCCACACCGCGTGCGCGTCCTCGCCCTGGAGCGCGCCCTTGTAGACGACGTTGGACTTGCAGTGCGGGACGTTGTGGTCGACCAGGAGGCGGTGCTCCTGGTGCTGGCCCTGGTCGGTGAAGTACAGGCCGAACAGCTCGGCCTCGCCGCCGGGACCGGCGTACTGCACGCGCGGGTGCAGCCGGACGACGTCGCCGCCGAAGGTGACGACGACCGACTTGAAGGAGGCGTCGCGGCCCACGAGCGCGTTGTGCTGGGCGACGTGGACGGCCTTGTCGTCCCAGTCCTGGACGGAGACGACGGTGAGCTTGGCGCCGTCGCCCAGGAGGTAGTCGACGTTGGCGGCGAGCACGGAGTCACCGGTGTGGTCGATGACCACGACGGCCTCGGCGAAGGCGCCCAGTTCGATCACCTGGTGGCCGAAGGCGGTGCCGCCCTCGCCGTGCACCGAGATGCGGATGGGCTCGGTGAGGACGGTCTCCTTGGGGACGGTCACGACTCCGGCCTTCTCGAACGCCGAGTAGGCCTGGGCGGCGACGCGGTCCACCGGGGTGCCGGCCTTGCCGAGTCGCGCGTCGTCGCGGCCGACGGCCTCGACGGTGACGCCCTCGGGGGCCTGGACGTCGACCTTCACGCCGTTGCCGTTCGCGACGGCGGTGCCGTCGTGCAGGCCGCGCAGGCGCTCCAGCGGGGTGAACCGCCACTCCTCCTCACGGCCGTGCGGGACGGGGAAGTCCGCCACGTCGAAGGAGGCGGGCGCGCTCATGCGCGTGGCGACGGTCGACTCCGCGGCGACCGCGATCGAGCCCGCGGTGGTGGATCCCACGGGGATGTTCTGGGCCTCAGCCATGGCTGTCGTAGTGCTCTCTTTCCTGAGGGGGACGTCTGCTGTCGAGGGGACGGGTCAGCCGACCGCGCCCTCCATCTGCAGCTCGATCAGCCGGTTGAGCTCCAGCGCGTACTCCATGGGGAGCTCCTTGGCGATGGGCTCGACGAAGCCGCGCACGATCATCGCCATGGCCTCGAACTCGGTCATGCCGCGGCTCATCAGGTAGAAGAGCTGGTCCTCGGAGACCTTGGAGACGGTCGCCTCGTGGCCCATGGACACGTCGTCCTCGCGGACGTCCACGTAGGGGTAGGTGTCCGAGCGGGAGATGGTGTCGACGAGCAGCGCGTCGCAGAGCACGTTCGACTTGGAGCCCGGGGCGCCCTCGCCGATCTCGATCAGACCGCGGTAGGAGGTGCGGCCACCGCCGCGCGCGACGGACTTCGAGACGATGTTGGACGACGTGTTCGGCGCCATGTGGACCATCTTGGCGCCCGCGTCCTGGTGCTGGCCCTCGCCGGCGAAGGCGATGGACAGGGTCTCGCCCTTGGCGTGCTCGCCCATCAGGTAGACGGCCGGGTACTTCATCGTCACCTTGGAGCCGATGTTGCCGTCGACCCACTCCATGGTCGCGCCCTCGTAGGCGACGGCGCGCTTGGTGACCAGGTTGTAGACGTTGTTCGACCAGTTCTGAATGGTCGTGTAGCGGCAGCGGGCGTTCTTCTTGACGATGATCTCGACGACTGCGGAGTGCAGCGAGTCCGACTTGTAGATCGGGGCGGTGCAGCCCTCGACGTAGTGCACGTAGGCACCCTCGTCGACGATGATCAGGGTCCGCTCGAACTGGCCCATGTTCTCCGTGTTGATACGGAAGTAGGCCTGGAGCGGGATCTCCACGTGGACGCCCGGCGGCACGTAGATGAAGGAGCCGCCCGACCACACGGCGGAGTTCAGCGACGCGAACTTGTTGTCGCCGACGGGGATGACCGTCCCGAAGTACTCCTTGAAGAGCTCCGGGTGCTCCTTCAGCGCGGTGTCGGTGTCGAGGAAGATGACACCCTGCTCCTCCAGGTCCTCACGGATCTGGTGGTAGACGACCTCCGACTCGTACTGGGCGGCGACACCGGCGACGAGGCGCTGCTTCTCCGCCTCGGGGATGCCGAGCTTGTCGTACGTGTTCTTGATGTCCTCGGGCAGGTCCTCCCAGGACTCCGCCTGCTTCTCCGTGGAACGCACGAAGTACTTGATGTTGTCGAAGTCGATGCCGGAGAGGTCGGAGCCCCAGTTCGGCATGGGCTTCTTCTCGAAGAGGCGCAGGCCCTTGAGGCGGAGCTTGGTCATCCACTCCGGCTCGCTCTTCTTGGCGGAGATGTCCCGGACGACGTCCTGGTCGATGCCGCGTTTGGCAGAGGCGCCGGCCGTGTCGGAGTCGGCCCAGCCGTACTCGTACTTGCCCAGGCCCTCGAGCTCGGGGTGGGCAGTCTCCGTGGGGAGAGTCATGCGGGGTTCCTCCC
Organism: Streptomyces sp. NPDC006265; assembly: GCF_040613555.1. NCBI lineage: Bacteria > Bacillati > Actinomycetota > Actinomycetes > Kitasatosporales > Streptomycetaceae > Streptomyces > Streptomyces sp. NPDC006265. The sequence goes on along the minus strand of NZ_JBEXSH010000220.1, from coordinate 4,722 downwards.
GGCCGTGCTTGCAGATGCGTTGTGGGAAATCTTGGGGATGAACGTCGTGCAGACGCCGTCGCCGTGCGCGATGGTGGCGAGCCGCTGTACGTGCGTACCGAGCAGTTCGGCGAAAAATTCCGTCTCCGCCTCGCACAGTTGCGGGAACTGCTCGGCGACGTGCGCGACCGGGCAGTGGTGCTGGCAGAGCTGCTCACCCTTCTGCGGGTGAGGCGCGCTGCGCGCCGTAGCAGCGTACCCGTCGGCACTCAGGGCCTTGGCCAGCGCTTCGGCCCGTTTCTCGGGCGGGACGCCCTCGACCGCGCGGCGGTAGGCGCCCGCCTGTGCGGCGATCCTGGCGCGGGCGAAGGCGGCGATCGCCTCGTCGCCTCCCTCGCGGTCGGCGATCCAGCGCAGAGCGTCCCCCGCGAGCGTGTCGTACGACTGGTCGAAGGCGTCCCGGCCACAGTCCGTCAGGGCGAACACCTTGGCCGGCCGGCCGCGGGTCCGCGCGCCGTACACCCGCTGCTCGCGCGCCTCCACGACACCGTCGCCCGTGAGGGCGTCGAGGTGCCGACGCACGGCCGCCTGGGTGAGGCCCAGCCGCTCGGCGAGCTCGGCGACGGTCGAGGGGCCGTGGTCCAGGATGGACCGCGCGACCCGGTTGCGGGTGGACCGCTCCCCGGTCGCCAGCTCCTCGTGAGGTGCCTCGCCGACGTTTTTCACAACGCCATTGTTGCGTAATTCATCCGGACCCGGCAAGCCGCGTGTGCCGCGCACCACGGTGCCCTGCGTCACTTAGGTGAACCTAATCCGACCTGCGGAAACGATCTCTGATCGATCAAAGAGGTGGCATGGGGCAGCCGCATCGGGGACACTCCGGAACCATGCCCACACCCCCTCCGACCGGCCCTCTTGTCACCCGCGAGACGCTCCGGACGCAGCTCGGCGAACTCGGTGTACAGCCCGGCGAGACCCTTCTCGTGCACTCCTCGCTCAGCGCCCTCGGCTGGGTCAACGGCGGCGCTGTGGCGGTGGTGCAGGGACTGCTCGACGCGCTCGGCCCCGAGGGCACACTCGTGGTCCCCACCCAGACCGGCGACCTGTCCGACCCGGCCCTGTGGAGCAACCCGCCCGTACCCCCGGAATGGTGGGCGGCCATCCGTGCCACCATGCCCGCCTACGACCCGCGGACCACGCCCTCCCGCGGGGTCGGCGTCGTCCCGGAGACGGTGCGGACCTGGCCCGGCGCCCTGCGCAGCGCGCACCCGCAGACCTCGTTCGCGGCACTCGGCCCGCGCGCGGCGGAGGTACTCGACGGGCACGCACCCGACTGCCGGCTCGGCGAGCGCAGCCCGCTGGCGAAACTGGAGGCGATGGGCGCCCGGGTGCTGCTGCTCGGCGCCGGCTACGCCTCCTGCACGAGCTTCCACCTGGCCGAGTACCGGATACCGTCCCCGCTCGTCGCCGTGGGCCGCCCGGACCCGGAGGGCTGGGAGACCGTGACCGAGGTGTCGATCAGCTCGGACCGTTTCGACGAGCTGGGCTACGACTTCGAACGGGACCGTCCCGTCGTGCGCGGCAAGGTCGGGGCCGCCGAGGCGCGGCTGTTCCCGGTGAAGGACGCGGTGGACTACGCCGAACGGTGGCTCGCGGTGCACCGGCCGCGCGAGGAGGAGTAGCCGCACCCCCCGGTCCGGGCCCCCGCGCGCCTACCTAGACTCTGGACCCATGCGAAGTGAGCCCGTGGTCCAGGTCCAGGCCCTGGTGAAGCGGTACGGCACGAAGACCGCGGTGGACGGGCTCGACCTGGTGGCCCGGGCGGGTGTGACCGCCGTGCTCGGTCCCAACGGGGCGGGCAAGACGACCACCGTCGAGACCTGCGAGGGGTACCGGAAGCCGGATTCCGGCACGGTGCGCGTCCTGGGCCTCGACCCGGTGAGACAGTCCACCGACCTGCGGCCCCGTATCGGCGTGATGCTCCAGTCCGGCGGCGTCTACTCGGGCTCCCGGGCCGACGAGATGCTCCGCCACGTCGCCAGGCTGCACGCGCACCCGCTGGACGTGGACGCGCTGATCGAGCGGCTGGGGCTCGGCTCCTGCGGCCGTACGACGTACCGGCGGCTGTCCGGCGGGCAGCAGCAGCGGCTCGCACTGGCCATGGCCGTGGTCGGGCGACCGGAACTGGTCTTCCTCGACGAGCCCAGCGCCGGGCTCGACCCCCAGGCCCGCCACGCCACCTGGAACCTCGTCCGGGACCTGCGCGCGGACGGCGTCTCGGTGATCCTCACCACCCACTCCATGGACGAGGCCGAGCAGCTCGCCGACGACGTGGCGATCATCGACGCCGGCCGGGTCATCGCCCACGGCTCCCCGGAGGAGCTGTGCCGGGGCGGCGCCGAGAACACGCTCCGCTTCACGGGCCGGCCCGGCCTCGACGTGGGCTCGCTGCTGAAGGCCCTGCCCGCCGACTGCTCGGCCGCCGAGCTGACGCCGGGTTCCTACCGGGTGGCCGGCAAGGTCGACCCGCAACTGCTCGCCACGGTCACCTCCTGGTGCGCCCAGCACGGCGTGATGCCGGAGCGGATCTCGGTCGAGCGCCACACCCTCGAAGACGTCTTCTTGGAGCTCACCGGCAAGGAGCTGCGCTCATGACCGTCACCGGCACCGGGATGTACACGCCGAGGCCCGGCGCGGCCCCGCTCCCCCGCATGATCGCGGCCCAGGCCGCGCTAGAGACGAAGATGCTGCTGCGCAACGGCGAGCAGCTGCTGCTGACCGTCGTCATCCCGACGCTGCTCCTGGTGCTCTTCAGCACCGTGGACATCGTCGACACCGGCGCCGGTGCGGCGGTCGACTTCCTCGCGCCCGGCATCCTCGCGCTCGCGGTGATGTCGACCGCGTTCACCGGCCAGGCCATCGCCACCGGCTTCGAGCGCCGCTACGGCGTGCTGAAGCGGCTGGCCTCCTCGCCCCTGCCCCGCTGGGGCCTGATGACGGCGAAGACGCTGTCGGTCCTGGTCACCGAGGTGCTCCAGGTGATCCTTCTCACGGTGATCGCCTTCGCGCTCGGCTGGTCGCCGCAGGGCAATCCGGTCGCGGTCCTGCTGCTCCTGGTCCTCGGCACGGCGGCCTTCTCGGGGCTGGGCCTGCTGATGGCCGGGACGCTGAAGGCCGAGGCGACGCTCGCCGCGGCCAATCTGGTGTTCCTGTTGCTGCTCGTCGGCGGCGGGGTCATCGTGCCGCTGGACAAGTTCCCCGCCGGCGCGCAGGACGTGCTGGGCCTGCTGCCGATCGCGGCCCTGTCCGACGGGCTGCGGGACGTGCTCCAGCACGGCGCCGGGATGCCCTGGGGCGACCTCGGGATCCTGGCCGTCTGGGCGGTCGTGGGGCTGGCGGCGGCCGGGAAGTTCTTCCGCTGGGAGTAGGAGGGTGTCCTGTGACGGACCCTCGTGAACGCGTGCACAAGCGGCGGCCTACGATGGTCGGCGTGCCAAACGTGACCCGCGCCGACGCCAAGGCCGCCCTGCGCAACCCGCTCGCCTTCATCGCCGAGCGCTGGACCCCGGAACCCCGGACGGTCCGGCGCGCGGCCCTCACCGCGCTGCTGATGTCGGTGATCATCGTCGTCACCGGTGGCGCCGTGCGGCTGACCGGCTCGGGCCTGGGCTGCCCGACCTGGCCCAAGTGCACCGACGACTCGCTCACTGCCACCAGCGAGATGGGCTTCCACGGCGCCATCGAGTTCGGCAACCGCATGCTGACGTACGTGCTGTGCGCCGCCGTCGGCTGGGCGATCATCGCCGCGCGGTCGCAGAAGCCGTCCCGGCGCGGTCTGGTCCGGCTGGGCTGGGCGCAGTTCTGGATCGTGATGAGCAACGCGATCCTCGGCGGCATCGTGGTGCTGGTCGGCCTCAACCCGTACACGGTGGCGGCGCACTTCGTGGCGACGTCGGCGCTCATCGCGGTGGCCACGGTGATGTGGCAGCGCACCCGGGAGGGCGACGCGGCACCGCGCCCGCTGGTCGGCAAGGCCGTGCAGCAGCTGGTGTGGTTCCTGGTCGCGGCGGCCGTCCTGCTCATCCTGGTCGGCACGGTCGTCACCGGCGCGGGCCCGCACGCGGGCGACTCCAGCGAGGTCGAGCGGATGCCGGTCGATTGGGAGACGGTGAGCAAGCTGCACGCCGTGCTGGCGTGGATCGTGGTGACGCTGACGTTCGCCCTGTGGTTCGTCCTCAAGGCGGTCGACGCGCCCAAGAACCCGCTGAACCGCACCCGTGAGCTGTTCCTGATCCTGCTCGCGCAGGGCGTCATCGGCTACGTCCAGTACTTCACGGACCTGCCCGAGGTCCTGGTCGGCCTGCACATGCTCGGCTCGGCCGTGATGTGGATCTGGGTGCTGCGGGTGGTGCTGTCGCTCCGGGAGCGACCCGAGCTCACGGCCGACGTGCCGGGCCCCGCGGCCGAGGCGTCCCTGACCCAGGCCTAGCCCTACGCCCGAGCCCGACCGAGGCCCAGGGGTGTCCGGTCCGCGAAGTCCCGCCTGCCCGCGACGCCTAGTGCCGCGGCAGGCAACGTTCGCCCCGTCACGACGCCCGGCACGCTCCCCCACGCTCTCGACTCCGCTCGAGCAGGGGGTACCCCCACACGCCGCACCGGCCGAAACCCCAAGTACGTCCAGTACGAGGGCTTCCGGCCGGCACGCCGAGAGCACGCACCAAACGCCGCTCCTCAACGGGCAAA
>NZ_JBEXSH010000219.1:0-11190 GCF_040613555.1 Streptomyces sp. NPDC006265 | reverse complement strand
CCCCCGACGGGCAGGGTCCGGACAGAGGGCAGGGCCCTGGGCTCCGGTACGGGCGGGGCACGGGTTTCAGTCTCGGCTCCGGCTCCGGCTCCGGCTCCGGTCACGGTGGTGAGTACGGGCCGGGCTCCGGTGCCGGCCAGGGTGCCGGTTCTCCCAGTGGCTACGGTGGTCATGGTGCCCCCACCGGTGGGCAGGGCCCTGGCCACGGCCCCGGTGGTGGACACGGTTCCGGGCCCGGTGGTGAGGCCGGTGGTGGACGCGGTTCAGGGCCGGGTGGAGGTGACGGGCACGGTCACGGCGGCGGTAACGGGCACGGTCACGGGCCCGGTCCCGCCCCGAGTGGCGAGCACGGGCACTCCCACAGCCACAACCACGGTCCGGCCACGCCCGTCTCCCAGCATCTGCGCAAGGTCATCGCGGCGATCCTGATCCCGTTCGCCGCGGCGGTGCTGGTGGGTCTCGCCGTGCTGTGGCCGGGCGGCGCCCCGTCGCACGAGCGCACCGGCGTCGGCTTCGACCGTCAGACGCAGGAGGCCACGGTCACCGAGGTGGTCGAGGTGAGCTGCAAGGAGGCCGGCGCTTCGGGCGTTCCGCCGACCGGCGACACCTCCACCGCCGAGGGTTCCTCCGCGGTGCAGCAGGAGAAGGGCACTTGCAAGCGGGCGACGATCCGGGTCGACAGCGGCGACGACAAGGGCCGTACCTTCACCGAGATCGTCCAGCCCGACCAGTCCCGCCAACTGCACGAGGGCCAGGAGGTCGTGGTCGCCTACGAGCCCTCGGCGCCGAAGGACCTGCAGTACTCGGTCACCGACATCAACCGCCGACTGCCCATGGGGCTGCTCGCCGGCATCTTCGCGATCGCCGTCGTGGTCGTCGGACGGCTGCGGGGTGTCATGGCCCTGGTCGCACTGGCCATCAGCTTCATGGTGCTGAACTTCTTCATCCTGCCCGCGATCCTGCAGGGCTCGAACCCGCTGGTCGTGGCGGTGGTGGGCGCCAGCGCCATCATGCTCATCGCCCTGTACCTGTGCCACGGCCTGTCCGCCCGGACGTCCGTGGCGGTGCTGGGCACCCTGATCTCGCTGCTGCTGATCGGCGTCCTCGGCTCGGTGTTCATCGACTGGGCGGCCCTCACCGGCAACACGGACGACAACACCGGCCTGATCCATGGCCTCTACCCGACGATCGACATGAGCGGTCTGCTGCTCGCCGGCGTCATCATCGGCTCCCTGGGCGTGCTCGACGACGTGACCGTCACGCAGACCTCGGCGGTCTGGGAGCTGCACGAGGCCAACCCCTCGATGGGCTGGCGCGGGCTCTACCGCGCGGGCATCCGGATCGGCCGCGACCACATCGCCTCGGTCGTCAACACGCTGGTCCTCGCCTACGCGGGTGCCGCGCTGCCGCTGCTGCTCCTGTTCTCGATCGCACAGAGCAGTGTGGGGACGGTCGCCAACAGCGAGCTGGTCGCGGAGGAGATCGTACGTACGCTGGTCGGTTCGATCGGGCTGGTCGCCTCGGTGCCGGTCACCACGGCTCTGGCGGCGCTGGTGGTCGCCGCCGATCGCCCTGGCACAGAGCCGCCGGCCGTGGAAGCCTCTGCCGTCCCTGCGCGCGGAGGAAAGGGCCGACGGCGCAAGCGCTGACGCCGCCCGACCCGCGAGAAGATCGCCCGGTCATACGAAGATCGCAGGAAGAAGCGTTCCTGCACAGCTCGGCGGTGTCCGGTGAAGCGTTACTCCACCGTGCCGCCGGGCCCATGTCTCAACCAGCGCCCTGCTCGGCGAGGATGCGGTCCAGGGCCTCGTCGAGGTGCGCGTCGAAGTCGGCGAGCGAGCCCTCCTGTCCCAGCGGCACCAACTTGTCCGTACGGTCGAGGAAAGCGACGAGCGGTGCCGTCGACGATCTGAACAACGCCTGGTCACTGCCCACCTGAAGCCGGATCAACACCTCGCCCAGCGCGTCGGGGTCGACGGGTGTGACCCGCACATCGCCCTCCCCGCACGGCCGGCCCACACCGTCGATCAGCAACTCCCGCCCGAAAGCCCACGTCACCGGGGCATCACCGGGCAAGTGGAACGTCAGCCGGACGGCATAGGGATCACTGGACTCATAGCGCAGCTCCACCGGAATGCGGAAGGAGAGCTCCTCGGACACGAGAAAGCTCATCATGACCTCTGCTTGTACGGACTCGCGCATCGATAACCCCGTCATTCGCCGTGACTGGCCGGGAACGAACCTCTGACACTTGGTGGAATCTTGCTGAACGTACACAGCAGATCACAAGGAGTGAGTTTTCACATACTGATAGAGAGCGCGAGCGAGCCGAGTACTCGCCCGATCTCGGCCTGCAACTGCCGGGCCGCGGGCAGCAGCCGGTCGGCCTGGTGTGCGGGGAGTGAGATGGCCATCGTCGCGGCCGTGCTGCCCAGCGTGAGCGGAATCGCGGCGCAGACCGCGCCCAGGGCGTACTCCTGACGCTCGGTCACCGGTTCCATGCGCCGGATCCGCTCCAGGCGCCGGAGCAGGCTGTGGTTGTCGCGCACCGTGTACGGCGTGAGGGGTTGCACCGGGTAGCGGTCGAGGTGGTCACGGCGGGCTTCGTCGTCCAGCTGGGACAGCAGGCACTGGCCGATGGCGTGTGCGTGCCCGGTCTCCCGGAAGTCGGCCCACTCCTCGACCGCCGGAGTTCCCGGAGTATCGGAGACACACATGACCTCGATCTCACCCTCACGGTAGACCGCGTAGTACACGGGCACCCCCAGGACGTCCCGCCAGTGGGCGAGCACGTCGACGACCCTGCTGCGACGTTTCTGCCGCGCTCCGCTGCTGCTCAGCCGCTCGGCGGCCTCACCGAGGAAGAACAGGCCCTTGTCCCGGCGCAGATAGCCCTCGTGCACGAGGGTGCGCAGCAGGTGGTACGTCGTGGGCAGTGCCAGCCCGGTCTCGCGGGCCAGTTGCTTGGCGGGGGCGCCGTACTCATGTCCGGCGACGGTTTCCAGCAGGCGCATCGCGCGCTGCACGGATCCGATGAGGGTCGGTGGAGGTGGTGGTGCGGAGGGGAGCGGTGGACCTGAAGGTGCCGCCGAGCGAGGTTGCGCGGGGACGGTGCGGAGGTGGACGGGGGCGGTGTCAGCCGGGACCAAGGGGCTCTCCCGAAGCGCGAGGGGGCAGCCCGTGCGGAGCAACACGGGTGGGGTTGAATGCCGCTCGCGGGGAAGTCCCCGCGTCGAGTTCCGGACTCTATTCGCCTGCCACCGCGTGCAGACGGCCCCGCCGGGAAACTTCCCCCGCCCGAGGGAACCGGTGATTCCAGGCGTTTCCCGCTACCCCCACCGGTTTCCCACGCGTCTCACCAGTCGCTGCGCGACGAGGAGCTCGACGTGAACTTCCGTACGACGTAGATCAGTCCGCCGACCAGGGCCACGAAGACCAGCAACTTGAAGAGCAGTCCGATGACGAACCCGACCACACTGGCGATCAGTCCGCCGAACACGACCAGGGCGATGACCGGCACCGCGATCCACTTCACCCACCACGGCAGTCCCGTGAAAATCTCTCGCATCGCCCTCGTCCTTACCTCTCCACCCGTTCGAGTGCCGGGCCCTGTCGGTCATTCTGGATCTCTGATGTCCTGCATTCGATGCTAGGTCCGGGGAGGGGTCCAACGGGGGCCTCGCATCCCTTGTCCTCCCCTGACCGATCCCCTAGGGAACCCTGAGGTGGCCCGTCACCTCTCGGGCGGAGAGAAGACCACCAGCACCCTCAGGTCCTCGGTGATGTGGTGGAACTTGTGGGCGACACCCGCCGGCACGTAGATCACGCTGCCGCGCGCCACCTGGGTCGTCTCCAGACCGACGGTGATCGCGGCACGGCCGCTCACGATGAAGTAGACCTCGTCCTGATTGTGCGGCTTCTGTGGATCCTGCTCGCCCGCATCGAGGGCGTACAAACCGACCGACATGTTCTGCTCCCGCAGAAACTGCAGGTAGGCGCCCTCGTTGGCGGCGCGCTCCGCCTCCAGTTCATCCAGCCGGAATGCCTTCATCGCCTGGTACGCCCCTGCCTCTTGTGCCCGTGTCCGATCAGGTCTGCCACGATCAGACACATGATGAATTTCCTAGTCAAGACGATCGCCAACGCGGGCGCCCTGGCGGTTGCCGTATGGCTGCTCGACAAGATCACCCTGACCGGTGACAGCACGGGCAAGGAAGTCGGCACGCTGATCATCGTGGCGCTGCTCTTCGGCCTGGTGAACTTCCTGGTCAAGCCGCTTGTCAAGCTCCTCAGCCTGCCGCTGCTGATACTGACGCTCGGTCTGTTCACCCTGATCGTCAACGCGCTGATGCTGCTGCTCACCTCGTGGCTGGCGGACAAGCTCGACCTGAGCTTCCACGTGGAGGGCTTCTGGACGGCCGTCGTGGGCGGCCTGATCATCTCGGTCGTCTCCTGGGCGCTGCACGTCGTGCTGCCCGACGGGGACTGAGCGGACATGACGTACCGGGTCTGCTTCGTCTGCACGGGCAACATCTGCCGTTCCCCGATGGCCGAGATCGTCTTCCGTGCACGGGTGGCGGAGGCGGGTCTCGACGAGCTGGTGGAGGTTGACAGCGCCGGCACGGGCGGCTGGCACGAGGGAGACGGAGCCGACCCGCGTACGGTGGCCGTCCTGGAGGACAACGGCTACGTCGGCGACCACACGGCCCGGCAGTTCCGGTCGTCCTGGTTCTCCCGCCTCGACCTGGTGATCGCCCTCGACTCCGGCCACCTCGGGGCCCTGCGCCGGCTCGCGCCCGCGGAGGAGGACGCGGAGAAGGTGCGGTTGCTGCGCTCGTACGACCCCGCCGCCGGCGACGACGACCTCGATGTGCCGGACCCCTACTACGGGGGCCTGGACGGCTTCGAGGAGTGCCTTGAGATGGTGGAGGCGGCGAGCACCGGTCTGCTCGCCGCAGTGCGCGAGGACGTGGAGGGACAGGCGGCATGAGCGATTCCGCGACGGGTGACGCGGGCGGGACGACGGGCGACCCGGCCCGGGCGACCGACGACGCGGGCCAGGTGAAGGATGCCGCGAGCCAGGTGACGAGTGCGGTGGGCCGGGCGACGGGCGCTGTCGACGAGGTGACGGACGCCGTGGACACGGCGACGGTTGCCGCGAACGAGGTGGCGGGCGCCGTGGGGCAGTCGGCCGTGGGCGCCGGAGACGGTACGCGCGCGGTGCGGGCCGGGCTGCCCGAGCCGGTCAAGCACGAGCCCACGCTGCCCGGCCCCGTGTTCGCCGCCCACTTCCATCTGCCGGGCGACCCGACCGGCCCCTACGCCTACGGCCGCGACGAGAACCCGACCTGGACGCTGCTGGAACGCGCCGTCGGCGAGTTGGAGGCGCCCGGCGAGGACGGTGCCGAGACGCTCGTCTTCGCCTCGGGCATGGCCGCGATCTCGGCGGTGCTCTTCTCCCAGCTGCGCACCGGCGACGTGTGCGTCCTGCCCGACGACGGTTACCAGGCGCTGCCGCTGGTCCGCGCGCAGCTGGAGGCGTACGGCATCGAGGTGCGCACCGCGCCGACGGGCGGTGACGCCCAGCTGGACCTCCTCGATGGCGCACGGCTCCTGTGGATCGAGACCCCGTCGAACCCCGGGCTCGACGTGTGCGACATCAGGCGGCTCGCCGAGGCGGCACACGCGTGTGGTGCCCTGGTGGCCGTCGACAACACCCTTGCGACACCGCTCGGCCAGCGTCCGCTGGAGCTCGGCGCCGATTTCTCGGTGGCCAGCGGCACCAAGCAGCTCACCGGCCACGGTGACGTCCTCCTGGGCTATGTCGTCGGCCGGAACGCCGAGGCCATGACCGCCGTGCGCCGCTGGCGCAAGATCGTCGGTGCGATTCCGGGGCCCATGGAGGCCTGGCTCGCGCACCGTTCGATCGCGACGCTCCAGATGCGGGTCGACCGGCAGAGCGCGACGGCCCTGGCGGTCGCCGAGGCGCTGCGCGAGCGGCCCGAGGTGACGGGGCTGCGATACCCGGGGCTTCCCGGCGACCCCTCGCACGAGATCGCCGCGCGCCAGATGCGGCGCTTCGGGTGCGTGGTGTCGTTCACGCTGCCCACGCGCGAGCGTGCCGACCGCTTCCTCGACGCGCTGCGGCTCGTGGACGACGCGACGAGCTTCGGCGGGGTGCGGTCCACCGCCGAACGGCGTGGACGCTGGGGCGGGGACGCGGTGGCGGAGGGCTTCATCCGCCTGTCGGTCGGTGCCGAGGATCCGGAGGACCTGGTGACGGATGTGCTGCGGGCACTGGACGCCTCGGCCGCCTGACCATCGTCACGGACGGTCCGAGCCTCCCCCCTCGTGGCTCGGACCGTCCCCCGGTTCCGCGCGCAAGAACCGCGCGACCAAGGCTAGTTGACTCTCTGTCAGTGTCCAATCACAGTAGCGACAGAGACCTATCGACTTATTTATAGTTGAGCGTGGCCGGGGTGCCGGAGCGGGGGCCGAAGAGGGAGTGTGTGCGGTGGATCTGGCCTTGCTGCGGACCTTCGTGACCGTGCACCGGGCCGGCTCCTTCACCCGCGCCGCCGCACTGCTCGGTCTCTCCCAACCTGCCGTCACCTCGCAGATACGGACGCTGGAGCGGCAACTGGGCCGCCCTCTGTTCCTGCGGCAGGCCCGAGGTGTGACCCCGACGAGCATCGGTGACGAACTCGCCCACAAGGCCGCACCCCATCTCGACGCCCTGGTGGAGATCACCGAGACCGGCGTCGACGACGACTCCTCCTTACGGACGCTGCACCTCGCAGGCCCACCGGAGTTCACGGCCGAACGAGCCCTGCCCGCCCTCACCGAGCTGACCGGCGAGGACGGCCAGGGCTTCGCCTTGCGCGCGTCCTTCGGGAGCGCCGAGGAAACGCTGGAGGGGCTGTCCGCCGGACATCATGATCTGGCCATCAGCACCGCCCAGCCGCGCGGCGCCCTGCTCACGGCGACTGCGCTCTGCGACGAGGAGCACGTCCTGGTCGCCGCCCCGCGCTGGGCCGAGCAGATCGGCACCGGTCAGCCGGACCGCAGGCCGGAACCGGTCCTCGAGAAGATGCCCGTGGTGGAGGTGCACGAATCGCTGCCGTTCGTCTCCCGCTACTGGGCCTCCGTCTTCGACTCGCCCCCGGCCGCTCCGGGAAGCGTGATCGTCCCCGACCTGCGTGCGGTCCTGGCCTGCGCGGTCGCGGGCGCCGGGCTGGCGGTACTGCCCCGCTACCTCTGTGCGGCGGCACTGGAGCGGGGCGATGTCCTCGCCCTGCACGAGCCGGCCGTGCCACCGCTGCGCACGTACTTCCTGGTGGTCCGCACCGGGACGCTCGCCATGCCCCATATCGCGCGGGCTCACGAGTGGTTGCAGCAGGCTTCGGCCGACTGGTGCTGAGGCCTGGAGGCGGCTTCGACCGACGGGTGCTGAGGCCCTCGGGGGCGACTTCGGCCGACAGGTCGGGGCGCCCGGGACCGTCTCTCACTCTGGGAGCTCGGACGGTGACGTTTCGCGATGTTTCACGTGGAACCAGCCGGGCCACATTTCACTCATGACCGTCCGACCCGTGGTCAAGCGCACCGCCCGCGCCATTCTGCTGGACGGTGCCGACCTGATCTTGATCAAGCGCACCAAGCCGGGTGTGGACCCCTACTGGCTCACCCCCGGCGGCGGCGTCGAGCCCAGCGACTCGACCGTCGTCGACGCCCTGCACCGCGAGGTGTACGAGGAACTCGGCGCGAAGATCACCGACGTGGTGCCCTGCTTCGTGGACACCATGGAGCACATCGGGGAGGACGGCGGCGCGACCGGCGTGAAGGTGCAGCACTTCTTCGTCTGCCGTCTGGGGTCCATGGACCCGTCCCTGCGCCACGGCCCCGAGGTCGACGAGCCGGTCGGCGAGTACGAGATCGTGCGCGTGCCCTTCACCCGAGTCGGGATCGCCTCCGTCCATCTCGTGCCGCTGTCGCTGCGGCACTATCTGGACGGCAACATCGAGGGCGTACTGGCGATGCACGCGCCCGACCTGGGCTGAGACGCAGATCAGCTTCCGGCAACGACCAGTTCCTCGACGGAGTCGTGCCGTATGCGGTCCGACGGGATGCCGCTGTCCCGCAGGGCGTTCACACCGCTGCGGATCATCCCGGGCGGGCCCGAGAGGTAGGCGTCGAACTCGTTCCACGGCCCGAAGGCGCGTATCGCGTCCGGCAGCTGCTGGTTCGCCTGCTGGTCGATGATCGCCCTGACCGAGAGCCACGGGTGGGTCTGCTGGAGGCGGAGCATGGTGTCGATGTCGTACAGGTCGTGGTCGGTGCGGGCTCCGTAGAAGACCTCGACGGACCGGCGGTCACCGTGCTCGGCGACGTCCTCGACCAGGGCCTTGATGGGCGCTATGCCCGTGCCACCGCCCAGGCAGAGCAAACCGCTGTCGGTGGTGTGGTCCACGGTCATGGAACCCGCGGGCGGGCCGAGCCGGATGATGTCGCCGGGGCGGGCGCGGTGCACCAGGGCGTTGGAGACCCAGCCCGCCGGGACGGCCTTCACATGGAACGACAGCAGACCGTCGGAGCGGGGCGCCGAGGCGAAGGAGTAGTGCCGCCAGATCCGGGGCCACCAGGGCGTCTCCAGGCTCGTGTACTGCCCCGCGAGGAAGGGGTACGGCTGGTCGGGGCGGACGGTGACGACCGCGACGTCCGGGGTTCTCAGGTCATGCGTGACGATCTCTGCATACCACCAGGCCGGGGCGCGCAGTTCGTCGGCGGCCGCCGCGTCGATCATGACCTGGGAGATCGTGGTGTAGGCCCGGACCCAGGCCGCCTCCATCTCCGCGTTCCAGACGCCGGCGGCGTACTTACTCAGTGCGCCGATCAGGCACTCGCCGACGGCCGGATAGTGCTCGGCCCGCGTGCCGTACTTCCGGTGGCCCCGGCCGAGGTTCTGCAGGTAGTCGACGAGGACGTCCTTGTTGTCGATGTGTTCGGCGGCCGTGAGCAGCGCCCTGAGCAGCCGGTCCCGCTGGGTGTCCATCGCGGCCGGGAACAGCGACCGCAGATCGGGGTGGCGGACGAAGAGCAGGGCATAGAAGTACGACGTCACCTTGTCGGAGACCGGGGAGACCTCGGCCATGGCGCGGCGAATGAGGACGGCGTCCGGAGACCCCGCTTCGGCGGGCGCGGGGGTGACCTCTTCTGCGGGCGGCACCGGAGCGGGCCGCTGGGCGGGGACACGCTCTTCGGCGGCAGCCGTGGGCGGCGGAGCCACGGTGGAGGCGAAGGGGGTCGGGGTGAGAGCTGCCGGTACGGGACCCGGCGTCGTGGCGGTGGCAAGATGCGAGACCGTGGGAGACGGGGCGTGCTGTGCGGCTGCAGGAGCGGACCGGGGTATCGCCTCCGGAATTTCCCCCCCTTGGCCCGGCCCACCGGTGCTCGCGCCGGTGGGGGGCGAGGGGGCGTCGGCTGCCGGTGCTTCCGGGGCGGCTCCGGGCCTGCCCACCGGGCGTATCGCGGCCGGCCGACGGACTTCCGTCCGCCCGTCTGCGGTTCCAGCGTCGCTGTCCGGCGCCGTCGTCGGGTTCTTGCGGGGTGTGAACCAGCCGCCCCCGCCGCCAGAAGTGCCGTTGTCGGCCGACGTGGTGGTCGGAGCGTCCATGGTGTGCCTCGCCTCGAGCATCTTTCGGTCGGTCTGCGCACTTCCCCAGTCGGAAGGTGCCTACTTTCCCCCGTGGACGGTCGCGTTCCCATCCTTGTCGCGGCCAATGCGGCCACATTCAACCCGTATTCCGGCTCCGTACGGACAAGTAAGGCGAGAGTGTGACATTGGCCGCAGTAACTCTCATCGAGCCTCTCACTCGTCAGGACGCTTCCGTCGCAAAACCGGAAACGTGGGTCTTCGATCTCTCCGTCCCGTTAGGCTGCGTTGCCCTGCACTCGGCCCACGGGAGGGTCGTCCCATCCCGGATGCGAACCGGAGTCGACCCTACCGGCCACCGCCGCGCACACAAGTCCCCCCTCGCCTCATCACGAATACGCGCACTAGGCGAATCTTCAAGTCCGTCAACTATTGGACAAGAAAACCCCGTTCAACGCCTCGATCGGACACTCGGTGTTCTTACGTGTTTCACGTGAAACATGCAGCGATGGTCCGCGCCGTGTGCGAGCGGCGACAACTGGCCAAAAGCTCGCATGACTCCACTGAAAGAGGTGGACGCCGGGGGTCCTCGTCGGACAGCCTGACCTGCGTGTCGACTCCTTCCCATACCTCATTGCCCATCCGCCGTCTGACGCTCCGCGATCAAGCCGCCTGCGCCGACTTGTCCGAGGACCGGGGGTGGCCACGGGAGGAGCACAAGTGGGGCTTCCTTCTCACGGCCGGGAAGGGCTATGGCATCGACGACCCCGACGGCGGTCTCGTGAGCGTCTGCGTCGTCACCGAGTACGGACCCCAGAACCCAGCCCTCGCCTCGATCGGCATGGTCCTGGTCGCCGGACGGCACGCACGGCAGGGGGTGGGGCGCCGACTGATGCGCCATGTCGTGTCCGCAATGGGCACCACGCCCCTCACCCTGCACGCGACACCGAACGGCCGACCCCTCTACGAGGAACTGGGCTTCAAGGTCACCGGGCGGGCCGAGATGATTGGCGGGCGTTTCGCTCCCGGTGGGCCGGAGCCGAGGGTCGCCACCCGTGCCGCCACCGCCGAGGACCTCACCTCGATCCTCCGCCTCGACGAGCAGGCGTTCGGGGCCGACCGCACGCACATCGTCACCCGACTCCCCGCCTTCGCCGACCAGTTGCGGGTGGCCGAGGAGGGCGGGCTGATCATCGGGTACGCGGCCGCCTGGCCCAACATGGACACCCATGTCGTCGGGCCGCTCATCGCACGCGACACGTCGGTGGCCCAAGCGCTCCTCGCTTCCCTCGCCGCCCACACCGACCGCCCCCTGCGCACCGACATCGACGTGCGGCACGAGGAACTCCTCGCGTGGGTGAAGGAGCGCGGCATGGAGTCCATCGCCTTCAACTCGGTGATGTCGTACGGGATCACCGAGCTGCCCGGAGATTGGACCCGGCGGTTCGCGCCGGTCACGGTCGCGGCGGGCTGAGGAGTCTCGATACGACGACGCCGGCTCCCCGGGGATCGGGGAACCGGCGTCGTCGTGCTGAAGGGCC
>NZ_JBEXSH010000218.1:0-11196 GCF_040613555.1 Streptomyces sp. NPDC006265 | reverse complement strand
GGAGCCGGCCCGGGGCGCCTGTTCTTGGGGTGCCTGTTCTTGGGGTGCCTTAGGGCGATTCGAGTGGAGGACTTACCGAATCCGGCTAAGGCTTGGGGCGTGACTGCGAACGTCTCCGAGGAGCGAGTGGCCGCCCCCGTCTTCCCGGCCCGGTGCAGCCCGTGCAGGAGCGCGTCGAACACCAGGAAGTTCACCGTGACACCACTGCCGCCGACCAGCGCGAGTTTCCGGTACCTCACCTGCCACGGCCTGGGCTTGGACGGGCCGGTCGAGTCCAACGCGGTCAAGGCCCTGTCCATCGTGCTGGCTTCCGCCTTCCGCTTCGCCGCTACCGGACTGGGTGGTTCCCGCACGATGCGCGCCGCGCCCAGACCGGCCGTCGTCGCCCCAGACAGGTCGTCTACTTCAAGGCGCTCGCCAGCAAGCGTGCCGCCCTCTTCACCCTCGGGCGGGCCAGCCTGCGGGCCGTCGGGCGGATCAGCTTCGCCGTCACTCCCACCGGTTCCCAGCGGACCTGGAGGCGGCCCGGGGCATGGCCCTCCGGCTCCACTGTCAGGTGGTGGGACGGGACGCGGGTCGTCAGGGTCGGGAAGGTCAGGGGGGCCAGCAGCAGGCCCGTGTGGGAGAGGCCCTGGTGCTGGAGGCGGAGCAGCGGGTGGCGGATTCCCGCGAAGCCGTGGAGGGGGAGCGAGGCCGCCGCGAGGTCCAGGTGGGCGTGGCCCTCGAAGAGACCGGGGCGCACGGGGGCGAGGCGGAAATGGACGCGGAGGCGGCGGCCGCCCGGGGCGATGAGGAGCGTCGCCCGTTGCGGGCCCACGGGGAGGCGCAGCGCCGGGTCGTAGGTGCGGATCGCGAGGTCGATCGAGGCACCCGGGCCCCGGGTGATCTCCGTGATCTCGTGGCGGAACTGGGCGCTCGGGAAGGGGCGGGTCTCCAACTCCAGGTCGGATACGTCCAGTTCACGGCGTGACCATTCGGACTCGGGGATCCGGTCCCCCCAGTAGGTGCGGCCTCGCGCGTCGGCGGTCACGCGCCTCGGGCCCACTCCGTGGCCGAGGCCCCGGGCGGCCAGGCGGGCCTCCGCCAGGCGGCGGTCGCGGATCAGCTGGACGACGACGCGTTCGGCGCGCGGGAGACGCGCGAACGCGCCCGGCGTCAGCGTGTCGAGGTAGGGGGTGACGAGGTCCGCGAAGGACGTCAGCCAGGCATCGTCCCGGTAGGGCAGGTCACCGGCGTACATCCGGAAGTCGTGCTTGAGGAACTTGTGGTCCTTGTCCTCGCGCAGCGAACTGTGCCCGCTCTCGGCCAGGAACGCGTCGATGAGGTGCTGGACGTGGACCCGGTCCCGGACGTTGGCGAGCCTGTGCCGTTGGTTGGATATCGAAGCCGTCTCGGAGGCCGCGAAGGGCGCCACGTACCAGCGGTAGACCGGCTCCGGGATGACCGTGAAGGTCTTGGCCAGGCAGTATGCCTGCGCCGAGAACAGCTGGTCCTCGTAGTGGATGCCCTCGGGGAAGCGCAGGTCGTGCCGGTCGAGGAAGGCGCGGGCGTACATCTTGCTGGTGGACAGGTGCTCGAAGAACAGACGCGGGTCGGCCTCGATGCCGTCGAGGGTGCGGCGCTCGGCGACCAGGTGCGCCATCCACGTCGAGCGGCGGCCGTTGTCCGCGCGGACCCGCTGCACCGCCCCCATCGCGAAGTCGATCTCGCGTTCGCGATGGGCGGCGAGCAGCAGTTCCACGGCGTTGTCGGGGAGTTCGTCGTCGCTGTCGAGGAACATCAGGAACGGCGTACGCGCGATCTGCAGGGCCCGGTTGCGCGGAGCGCTGCAGCCGCCGCTGTTCCGCTCCAGGCGCAGGTGGCGGATGCGGGGGTCCTGGGCCGCGAGCCGCTGTGCCACGGCCGGGGTCGCGTCCGTGGAGTGGTCGTCGCTGATGACGATCTCGAGGTTGGCGTGGGTCTGGCGGCGGACCGATTCGACCGCGCGAGTGAGCCGCTCGGCGTCGTTGTAGACGATGACCGTCACGGTGACGTCGGGGGTACTCATGCGCCGGCCTCCTGTGGGGACGGGGCCGGAGTGCGTTCCTCGATCGGCAGCACGGGCGGCAGGTCCCGTCCCTCCTGGCCGAGAAAGACCCGGCGGACGACGCGTTCGGCGGCGCGTCCGTCGTCGTACTCGCAGAACCGGCGCCGGAAGACGGCCCGGGTCTTCGTCGCGCCCTCGTCGCGCCAGGCCTCGGTGGTGAGGATCTCCGTCAGCTCCTGCTGGGTGCGGGCGACCGGGCCCGGGGCCTGGTCCATCAGGTCGAAATAGACGCCGCGGGTCGTGCGGTACGTCTCCCAGTCGTCGGCGTGGATCACGATCGGCCGGTCGAGGTTGGCGTAGTCGAACATGATCGAGGAGTAGTCCGTGACCAGGGCGTCCGCCGCGAGGCACAGTTCCTCGACCGGGTCGTAAGCGGAGACGTCGATGATCCGGCCGGTGCGGCGCAGGTTCGTGAGCGGGGAGGCGGCGCCGCCGTAGAAGTAGTGGCCGCGCACGAGCAGGACCGTGTCCTCGCCCAGGCGGTCGGAGAGGGCCGCGAGGTCCAGGCGCGGGGTCCAGCCGGCCTCGTAGTCGCGATGGGTGGGCGCGTAGAGGACGGCACGGCGGCCCGGGGCGATGCCGAGGCGGTCGCGGACCGCGCGGATGTCGCCGGAGCCGGCCGTGTAGTACACGTCGTTGCGCGGGTAGCCGTGGTCCAGGGAGACGTAGCGCGACGGGTACGCCCGCTCCCACATGCGGGTGGTGTGGCTGTTGGCCGAGACGCTGAAGTCCCACCGGTCGATGCGCTCCAGCAGCGCCTGGAAGTCCAGGCCCTGCGCGGCGGCCGGGAACGCCATCTGGTCGATGCCCATGCGTTTCAGGGGGGTGCCGTGGTGGGTCTGGACGTGGATCGCGTCCGGGCGCTTGACCACCGCGTTCGGGAAGTTGACGTTGTTGACGAGGTACTTGGCCGTGGCCAGCACCTCCCAGTAGCGGCGGCTGCCGGGCACGACGTGGTCGGTGCCGGGCGGCAGGAGGGCCGCGTTCTCCTCGGTGACCACCCACACCGCGTGGATCTGCGGGGCCAGTTCGGCGAGCTTGGCGGCGATCGCGGCGGGGTTGCAGGCGACGCCGCGGTTCCAGTACGCCGAGAACACCGCGAGATGGGGATTGACGGGGCGGCCGAGCGCCCTGCGGTACTGGTGGTCTCGGAGCTTGGCGCCGGCCTGGCGCTTCCGGGTCCGCAGGACCGACTTGGCGGTGCGGCGGGTGTGGTTGACGGCCTGGAAGGCGCGGTACTTCGCGTAGGCGCCCTCCTCCAGCAGGGAACGGCGGACGCCTTCGAGCCCGGCCGGACGGCGGTGGTTCTCCGGGCGGCGGCGCAGGGCGGCCAGGGACGCCCGGCGGAAGAACTCCCGCGCGACCTCCTCCGGCATGCCGCCGCGCGCGAAGGTGCGCAGACAGTCGCGGACCATGAGGTCGTAGAGCACGGTGTGCGCGGCACGCCGGTCGCGGGTGAGGTCGAGGAGGGACTCGTAGCGCTCGACGAGGCCGTAGCGCTGCTCGGGCGTGACCGGGGGCAGGCTCGCGGGGCGCAGCCGGCGGTCCTCGTAGGCGACGTGCGGCAGGCAGGCGACGCGGCCGGCGAGCAGCAGGGCGGCCAGGGCGGCGTACGGCTCGTCGTCGGTGCTGAGCCGCGCCTCGTGCGCCCGCCAGAAGTCCGCGCGCAGGACGCGGGTGCCGAGCAGCGGGGTCAGCCGCAGCAGCGGGGCGCAGTCGTCGAGGGCGACGTCGGCACGGCCCGCCCGGGCGAGGATCGAGCCGTCCGGGGAGGGCATGCCGGAGGTGTGCCAGGTGCTGCGGACGTGGTCCAGAAGGAGGACGTCGACCTCGCCGGGGAGTTCGGCGACCCGTTCGGCGACCGTGCGCGGGGTGCCGGCGGGCAGGCCGTCCTTGGCGTGGACGAAGTGCAGCCATCGGCCGGAGGCCCGGGCCGCGCCCGCCGCCCGGGCCGCCGCGTCGCCCGTGCCGTCCGGCAGCGGCACAACGTCGACCGCGCCGCCGTCCGGGGCGTGCCGCTCGGCGGTCTCCCGGGCCCAGTCGCCGACCGCCGCCACGATCACCTCGGCGTCCTGCAGGGAGTGGGCGGCGAGCGAGTCGAGGAGTTCCGTCAGATGGTCCTGAACGTTCGGCCCGTGGACGACGACACTGAGCTCGGCCATCACGGGGACCCCCTCTCACAGCTGCACCGTATGCGGTCATGCTGCCATCAATGAGACAAAAGGGCCGACCGGGTGGGCCTCACGAGGGAACGGCGACCTTCGGCTTGGGCTTCGGCTTCGGCGTCTTGTCCCCGGTGAACGCCTCGTACTCCTTGAGGACGTCCTCCGTCGGCCCGTCCATGCGCAGCTCCCCGCGCTCAAGCCACAGCACCCGGTCGCAGGTGTCGCGGATCGACTTGTTGTTGTGGCTGACCAGGAACACCGTGCCCGCGTGCTTGCGCAGCTCTCGGATGCGTTCCTCGGAGCGCTTCTGGAAGGAGCGGTCGCCGGTGGCCAGCGCCTCGTCGATCAGCAGGACGTCATGGTCCTTGGCCGCGGCGATGGAGAACCGCAGGCGGGCTGCCATGCCGGAGGAGTACGTCCGCATCGGCAGCGTGATGAAGTCGCCCTTCTCGTTGATGCCCGAGAAGTCGACGATCTCCTGGTAGCGGTCCTTGACCTGCTCGCGGGACATGCCCATGGCCAGGCCGCCCAGGTGCACGTTGCGCTCGCCGGTCAGGTCGTTCATCAGGGCGGCGTTGACGCCGAGCAGGGAGGGCTGGCCGTCGGTGTAGATCCGGCCGTTCTCCACGGGGAGGAGCCCGGCGACGGCCTTCAGCAGGGTCGACTTGCCGGAGCCGTTGGTGCCGATCAGGCCGATCGCCTCACCCCGGTAGGCGACGAAGGACACGTTCTTCACCGCGTGCACCCGGCGCACGCCCGACGCCTTCTCGGTCTGCTTGCGGCGCATGATGCGATTGAGGGCGGCGGTCGCGGAGCCGCGTCCGGCGCCGGTGCCGTTGACGCGGTAGACGATGTCGACGCCGTCGGCGACGACGGTGGGGATCTTCTCGTTCGGGTGCTCAGCCACGGCCGTACGTCTCCTCAGCCTTCCAGAAGTAGATGAAGCCGCCGACGCCGGCGACCAGCGCCCAGCCGGCGGCGAGCGCCCACACGTGGGCGGGGAGCTGGCTCGCGTGGAAGCTGTCGATCAGGGCGAAGCGCATCAGGTCGATGTAGACGGCGGCCGGGTTGGCCGCCAGCGCGATCTTCACCGCGTGGGGCAGGCTGTCGTTGTTCGCCAGCTTGTCGATGCTCCACATGACGCCCGAGACGTACATCCAGGTGCGCAGCACGAACGGCATCAGCTGGGCGATGTCGGGGGTCTTGGCACCCATCCGGGCCATGACCATGGAGACGCCCGCGTTGAACGTGAACTGCAGGAACAGGGCGGGCAGTGCCAGCAGCCAGGACACGCCGACCGGCACGCCGAAGCAGAGCAGGATGACGATCAGCGCGCCCATCGAGAACAGCAGCTGCTGGAGCTGCTGGAGGCAGAAGGAGATCGGCAGCGCGGCGCGCGGGAAGTGCAGGGCGCGCACCAGGCCGAGGTTGCCGGAGATGGCGCGGGTGCCCGCCATGATCGAGCTCTGCGTGAACGTCCAGATGAACACGCCCGTGACCAGGAACGGGATGTAGTCCGGCACGCCGTGCTTGGTGCCGAGCAGTACGCCGAAGATGAAGTAGTAGACCGCCGCGTTCAGCAGCGGGGTCATCACCTGCCAGACCTGGCCGAGCTTCGCCTGGCTGTACTGGGCGGTGAGCTTGGCGGTGGCGAACGCGGTGATGAAGTGGCGGCGGGCCCACAGCTGGCGGACGTACACGGGCAGGGAGGGCCGGGCGCCGCTGACCGAGAGGCCGTGTCGGGCGGCGAGGGCCGTGAGGTCGTCGTCGGCCGGGGCCGGGGGCTGGGGCGGTGTGTGGAGGACCGTACTCACATCCGCTGCTTTCGCTCGGGGGTGTGGGACCAGAGAGCCGCGAAGAGCAGGGGGCGGGGTGGCTTTTACCGGGCTCTTCACGAATTCTTACGTCGGGACGGGCCCGTATCGTCGTAACGGCAGCGTACGTCGGCTGAACGTCGGAACGCAACCGTTTCGTCGTGACGCCCTATGCTGTCGGCATGACGACGAAGCCCGACGAGCCCCAGCAGCCCCCGCGCCGCCGGGCCCCCGCGGGGGCGGCCGTACTGCGGGAGGACGTGACGGAAGCGATCCGGGCCGCCGTCTTCGAGGAACTCGCGGCCGTCGGGTACGCGCGGATGTCCATCGAGGGGATCGCACGCCGGGCGGGAGTGGGGAAGACGGCGGTGTACCGCCGCTGGCGCTCGAAGCTGCACCTGGTGCTCGACATCGTCTCGGCGCTCGCCGTGCAGGGCCTGCCCGCGCCGGACACCGGCTCCCTGGAGGGCGACCTGCGGCTCCTCTACGAGGTGACGTCCCGCGCCCTGCGCCACCCCGTCGCCTCGCAGATCATCCCCGACCTCCAGGCCGAGGCGGCCCGCAACCCCGAGATCGCCGAGGCCATGCAGAAGGCCCTGCGCGAGGGGCAGGACGGCGTCGCCACCGGCATCGTGACGGCGGCGGAACGCCGCGGGGAGCTCGGCGAGGGCATCGACCACGACCTCGCGCTCGACCTGATCTCCGGCCCGCTGTACTGGCGCTCGGTGGTGATCCGCAACCCGAAGCTGCCGAAGGGGTACCTGGGCTCCCTGGCCCGGGCCACGGCGGAGGCGTTGCGGGCGCTCTGAGGGGCTCTGCCGTCAGGGCGGAGTGGTATGGCGACAGGCGGTTCAGCCCCGTCCCGCTTCCGGGTGCAGCCGCAGCCACCCCTCCCACGCGGACGTGATCATGTCCTGCACGTCGAGCCTGGCCTTCCAGCCCAGCTCCGCCGCCGCGCGGTCGGCGGAGGCGACGACGCGTGCCGGGTCGCCCGGGCGGCGGGGAGTGACCGCGGGCGGCCGGTCGTAGCCGGTGACCGCGTTGATGCGGTCGATCATCTCCCGGACGGAGACGCCCTCGCCCCGGCCGATGTTGAGCGTGAGGTCGCGGCCGGGGGAGGACCGTAGCGCCCGGGCCGCCGCGACATGGGCCTCCGCCAGGTCGACGACGTGGATGTAGTCGCGCACGCAGGTGCCGTCCGGGGTCGGGTAGTCGTCGCCGAAGACACGCGGCGGCGCGTCCTGCGTGAGCTTCTCGAAGACCATGGGCACGAGGTTGAAGACACCGGCGTCCGCGAGCTCCGGACCCGCCGCGCCCGCCACGTTGAAGTAGCGCAGGGACGCCGTCGACAGCCCGGTGGCCCGGCCCGTCGCGCGGACCAGCCACTCACCGGCCAGCTTGGTCTCGCCGTACGGCGACATGGGCACGCACGGCGTCTCCTCCGTGACCAGGTCCACGTCCGGCATGCCGTACACCGCCGCCGAGGAGGAGAAGACGAAGGACGCCACCTTCGCCGCCGTCACGGCGTCCAGCAGGACCCGCAGGCCCTCCACGTTCTCCCGGTAGTAGTGCAGCGGCAGTTCGACGGACTCGCCCACCTGCTTCTTCGCCGCGAGGTGGACGACGCCGGTGACCTCGTGGTCCGCGAGGGTGCGGGCGAGCCGCTCGGCGTCCAGGGCCGAGCCCACCACCAGCTCCACCCCGTCGGGCACGCGCTCGGCGATCCCGGTGGACAGGTCGTCGTACACCACCGCCTGTTCGCCCGCCGCGGTCATCGCCCGTACGACGTGCGCGCCGATGTAACCGGCGCCGCCGGTGATCAACCAGGTCATGTGCGGCGGTCCCCTCGTCAGTTCGCCCGTGGTGGTGGTGCTGTGTGCCGGTCCGTGGTGGTCGGTCGTCCTCGCGTGCTCTCAGTGAAGCAGGCGGCGCAGTCGTGTGCGTACGACCGACAGCACCCCGCGTACGCCCGGGGCCACCCGCAGCGCCAGCGCGCCGGAGTGGGTGGTGTACGGCTGTACGAGTACCACGCCGTGCCGGGCGCTCGGGACGACGCGGCGGCGCAGCAGACCGGCGCCCGTGAGGGCGTGCGCCGTGAGGTCGCGGCTCGCGCCGTCGCGGAAGCGGATGCGAAGACGCAGGTCCCAGGTGCCGGCGCCGGGCGCGGCCAGGGCGAGGAGATCGACGGCCGTCTCCGCCGACCAGGTGCCGTCGGATCCGGCGTAACCGTCACGACCGGCGGATCCGGCGGAACCGCCACGACCGGCGGATCCGGCGTAACCGTCACGACCGGCGGAACGGGTTGAACCGTCACGACCGGCGTAACCGTCACGACCGGCGGATCCGGTGTAACCGTCACGACCGGCGGAACCGGCGTAACCGTCACGACCGGCGGAACCGGCGTAACCGTCACGACCGGCGGAACCGGCTAGCCCGGAGGCTTCGTCGACTCCGGACGCCCCCGCGCACGGCGCGAGCGTCAGGCTCGCGCCGCGGACCACCACGTCACCGTCGTCCCGGTGCCGCCACTCCACGTCCACCGTCTCCGGGCCCGCCTGCGCCACCCGCCCGTACAGCTCGTGCAGGCGCAGACGCAGCCGGGTGCCCCGCGCGCCCGGCCGCAGCTCCGCGTCGACGGCGAGGGGCAGCGCCCTCACCGGCCGGGCCTGGAGCGGCTCCAGGGAGACCTGCGGGATGCCGTCCGACCAGACGGGCGTGCCGTCCGCGGCACGGGCGTACGGCGGATACAGGCGGGCCGGGCGGGCCGCGAGCTCCCGCAGCCGGGACAGGTCGCACGGCTCCGCGGAGGCCAGGACGACCCGCCCGATCAGCCGGCCGGGAGCGGCCGGGTTGCGCGCCCAGTCGTCGGCGTCGTACTCCGCGAGGTGCGCCCGCGTGAGCTCCCACCACGCGCGCCGGTAGGCGGCGTCGCGCAAGCCCAGTTCGCGCACGTACATCCGCAGGTCGTGGTCGAGGAACTTGGCGCGCGCGGCCCGCGCGAGTTCCTTCTGCCCGGCGCCCAGCAACACCTCGTACGCCTGACGGCACGCCTCCGTCCGGGCCCGCCAGTTCTCGACGCCGGACCGGTCCAGGGAGATCGACAGCCGCGCGTCCGACCGGCGCACATGCCAGACGTACACCCGGTCCGGGACCAGGGTGATGCGGGGTGCCGCGGCCAGGACGCGCGCGGTGAAGACGACGTCCTCGTACGGGAAGCGGCCCTCGGGGAAGCGGATGCCGTGCGCGCGCAGGAAGCCGGTGCGGTAGAGCTTGTTGACGCAGAGCGTGTCGTGGACCAGGCGCGTTCGCTGCGCGGGGCGAGGCACCACGGCGTGCAGCGCGTAGAGGCGCGGTTGCCAGGGGACTTCACGCCCCGACGGCAGCTCCCGGCGTACGCACAGGCCGCCGGCGACCTCCGCGTGCGTACCCTCGGCCGCTGCCAGCAGCGTGTCGACGGCGCCGGGCAGCAGGACGTCGTCGCTGTCCAGGAACATCACGTACGGCGAGGTCACCGCGTCGAGCCCGGTGTTGCGCGGGGTGCCGCAGCCGCCGCTGTTGGCCCGGCGGCGGATCACCTTCAGGCGTGGCTCCGAGGCGGACAGCCGTTCCAGCAGGCCGACGCTGCCGTCCCTCGAACAGTCGTCGACGGCCACCACCTCGCGCACGGCCGGTCCCTGGGCGAGCGCCGAGCGCACGGCGTCCGTCACGTGCGCGGCGTCGTCGTAACCGATCACCACGACGGTGACCTCGGCGGGCGGCCTCTGGGTGTGCCCCTCGGTATTCCTGGCGATCTCACTCTCGGCATTCATCACGGCGGATCGTAAGCCGGGCGAATGACATGAAAGTGCTAACACACCATCAAACCCCCGCGAAGGCTCTTATTCGGCACAGAATCGGGCCGTGAAGAGCGGACAGTCGAGGGGGAGCGGCCGGTTCGGGGCGGTGGTGGTGCCCACGGCGGTGCCGATGGCGGTGATGCTCACGATCGGGCTGTGGGGGCTGGACCGCGGCGGCATGTGGGGCGACGAGAGCGTCACCTTCCAGGTCGCGCAGCGCACGGTCCCGCAGATCTGGCGGCTGCTGCACGACGTTGACGCCGTGCACGGCCTGTACTACCTGTTCATGCACGCCGTCCTCACCGTCCACCCGAGCGAGGTGGTGCTGCGCCTGCCGTCGGTGTGCGCGGCGACGGCGACCGCCGGCCTGGTCGCTGCCCTGGGAGTCCGGCTGGCCGGGCCCCGGGTCGGCCTGTGGGCCGGTGTCCTCTACGCGATCACGCCGATGACCGGCCACTACGCCCAGGAGGGACGGTCGTACGCACTCGTCGCGGCGGGTGTGGCCGGGGCGACCCTGCTGCTGGTGAGGGCCGTGGACGCCGGGGGCGCCCGGGCCTGGTGGCCGTACGGGACGGTCGTCGCCCTGACCTGTGTACTGCACGAGCTGGCGGTACCGGTGCTGGGCGCGCACGCGGTGACGCTGGCCCTGCTGCGGGTGCCGAGGAGCGTGTGGTCCGGCTGGGGGCGTGCGGCGGGCGCGGTGGCACTGCTCGTGCTGCCGCTGGTATGGGTGTCGCAGGGGCAGGCCGGGCAGGTGGCGTGGCTGGTGCCGCCGGGGTGGGAGCGGGTCGAGAGGCTGGCCAGGAACTTCTCTCCCGGCCCGGCGGGGCCGGTGTTCTGGGGGACGCTGCTGCTGATGGCCGTCGGACTCCGGGAGCGGCGGACGGCCGCGGTCGCGGTGCCGCTGCTGCTGGTGCCGCCGGGGATCCTGATGACCGTGTCGCAGGTCCGGCCGCTCTACCACGACCGATATGTGCTCTACGCGCTGGCGGGCGCGTCCCTGCTCGTCGCGGCCGGGGCCGGGCGGGTCGCCCGGGGGCTGGGGCGGGTGCGGTTCGACGGGCGGCGGGTGCGGGTCGGCGGCCGGCGGGTGCGGGCCCTGCTGGGCGTCACCGGCGTGCTCGCCCTCACCGTCACCTTCCTGAACCAGCTCCCGGTGCACCGCCAGGACCGTTCCGCCGCCCACCGACCGGACAACCTCGCCGTGGTGTCCGCGCTCGCCGTCCGCCAGATGCGTCCCGGCGACCCGGTGCTGTTCGTGCCGTCGGTCGGCAGGCTTGCCGCGCTGGCCTACC
>NZ_JBEXSH010000217.1:0-11212 GCF_040613555.1 Streptomyces sp. NPDC006265 | reverse complement strand
CGGCGGGCGTCGCCGAGATGAACTTCGGTGCGGGCCGCGGCCGCCGGGGCACGGTGATCCTTCTGACCCTCGGCACCGGAATCGGCAGCGCGGTCTTCGCCGACGGCGTGCTCGTCCCCAACACCGAGCTGGGCCACCTGGAGCTGGACGGGCACGACGCGGAGAAGCGGGCCTCCAGCAAGGCCCGCGAGGACCACGACATGACGTGGGAGCACTGGGCGGTGCACCGCGTCCGCAAGTACCTCGCCCATGTCGAGATGCTGTTCTCGCCGGAGCTGTTCATCATCGGCGGCGGCGTCAGCCGCAAGTCCCACAAGTTCCTGCCCTCCATCGAGGGCATCAAGGCGGAGATCGTCCCGGCGCAGTTGCAGAACAACGCGGGGATCGTGGGCGCGGCGATGCGGGCGGCCGGACACTAGGCCGCCTCCGAGCGCGAGAGGTCGGACCGGCGGCCGGGTCATGCCGGCGGCCGGGTGCCTGCCGTCCGCCGCCGGTGCACCAGTCGGATCCGCCGGACGATCACGATCAGCCCGGTGAGGAGAGTCCCTCCGTACAGCCAGCCGGCCTGCGTGGCGAGTGCCGTCACCAGGCCCATCAGCGTGCCGCCGGTCCCGCCCTCGCCGTCGGCCACCGGCAGCAGCCCCACGGCGAACGCGATCGGCACCACGACGGGGGCGATCATCAGGTCGCCCCGGCGCACCCAGAGGGCGGTCAGCACACTCACCGGCAGGAACAGCACGCCGTACGCCGTCAGGGACGCCCCGAACAGCGCCGAGCTGAGCGCGCCGAGCAGGAACATCACCACCGCGCAGAACAGCCCGCTGCCCAGGCCGGTCAGCCGTGGGTTCGGCAGCCGTCCCGCGGCGGGTGCCGGAGCGGGTGCGGGCCGTCGTACCGGCGCCGGGCGGCCCCGCGGCCCCGGCGGCCGGGCCGAGCGCACGGGCTCACCCCCCGCCCCTCGCCCCGCCTGCGACGGCACGGGGTGCCGGGGCGGCCTGGGCTGGTCCCGTCGCGGTCCGTACTGGGGAGATCGCGTCCTGTATTGCTCCACCGCACCAACTTAAGTCGTTCAATATGCCGATTAGGCCTTCAGACACGCCGTCGGCCGCTGCTTGGCCAAGCGTTCGATACGTCGCCGGGACGGTTCCGGACACGCCGTAGACTGGTGGATCGGCCGGTCCCCTGGCCTCCAGGCCCACCACTCACGGGAAGTCGCAACGTGTCGCTCACGATCGGAATCGTCGGTCTGCCGAATGTCGGCAAGTCGACCCTGTTCAACGCCCTGACCAAGAACGACGTGCTGGCGGCCAACTACCCGTTCGCCACGATCGAGCCCAACGTCGGCGTCGTCGGCGTCCCCGACCCCCGTCTGACGAAACTGGCGGAGATCTTCTCCTCGCAGCGGGTCCTTCCGGCCACGGTCGACTTCGTCGACATCGCCGGCATCGTGCGCGGCGCCTCCGAGGGCGAGGGCCTGGGTAACAAATTCCTCGCGAACATCCGCGAGTCCGACGCGATCTGCCAGGTCATCCGCGCCTTCAAGGACGAGAACGTCGTGCACGTGGACGGCAAGGTCTCGCCGAAGGACGACATCGAGACGATCAACACCGAGCTGATCCTCGCGGACCTGCAGACCATCGAGAAGGTCCTGCCGCGCCTCCAGAAGGAGTCGCGCATCAAGAAGGACATCGCGCCGAAGGTCAAGGCCGTCGAGGAGGCCAAGGAGATCCTGGAGAAGGGCGACACGCTGTTCTCCGCGGGCATCGTCCAGGGCTCCGGCAGCGAGGAGCTCCTGCACGACCTGCACCTGCTCACCACCAAGCCGTTCCTCTACGTCTTCAACGTCGACGAGGACGAGCTGACCGACGAGGACTTCAAGAACGAGCAGCGGGCCCTGGTCGCCCCGGCCGAGGCGATCTTCCTCAACGCCAAGCTGGAGGCGGACCTCGCCGAGCTCGACGAGGACGAGGCGCTGGAACTCCTGCAGTCCGTCGGCCAGGAGGAGCCGGGCCTCGCGACCCTGGCCCACGTCGGCTTCCGCACGCTGGGTCTCCAGACGTACCTGACCGCCGGCCCCAAGGAATCCCGCGCCTGGACCATCAAGAAGGGCGCCACGGCCCCCGAGGCCGCCGGCGTCATCCACACCGACTTCCAGAAGGGCTTCATCAAGGCGGAGGTCATCTCCTTCGACGACCTGGTGGAGACGGGTTCGGTGGCGGAGGCCCGCGCGAAGGGGAAGGCGCGGATGGAGGGCAAGGAGTATGTGATGCAGGACGGGGATGTGGTGGAGTTCCGGCATGGAGGAACCTCTGGCTCCGGGAAGAAGTGACCGACGAGCATTGGGATCTGACCGCTCATGTCCGGGGTGCTCTCGCTGAGGCGCTCGTGGCGGAAGCGATCTACCGGAGGCATGCAGATGTGGTGCTGCACGCGCCGAGGCACCCGGGCTATGACGTATCGAGCGAAGCGGGTGGCTTGCGAGTGGACGCCAAGGTCTCCGTGCTCGTTGAGGCTGACCTCGACGGTAACGGCACGGAACGTGCGGCCGAGTGGGACGCTGGGACTCGCCCCGATGTACTGCATGAGTCGGCCACGCACCTCGGGTTGGTTGTCCTCGACGACTCGTTGACGGCCCTCAGACTGTTCGAGGGCGGCGAGGCTGTGCTCAGTGGTGAAGTCGTCGCCCACGGGCGAGTGTTTCTTGTACCCGGCGATGTGGCGCGGGCGGAGGCGCAGCCGGTCTGGAGTACACGCCACGGACGTCCGAGCGCGGGACGTTTCCGCTACCTCGGGCTGAGCGTGATCGAGCCGTTCGAGGTGGACTTTCAATCTGGTTCGAGCCCTGCAGGGATGAAGTAGCCCCAGTCGTTGCCTGGCTCGAGGCCCCGCGATCCCAGTGATTGGTATCGCATGCCCGCATCGCAGATATCCAACCCGGTTCAGCCACCGGCCACGCGGCCGACCACTCTCTACATCCTCCAGAACATCGGCAGCGCGCCTGAACATCAAGGTGCACATCCAGGGGATCGACTACCGGGCCCGCAGCGCGGAAGAACGCGCTGCGAAGGAGAGCAATGGAGGCTCCACGGCATGAAGTACAAGAACGAAGCCGAGATCATGCGCGCGCTCGGGATCGACACCTGGAGGCACCTCTCCAAGGAGAAGACGGTCAGGTTCGCGGCCATGATGCCTGACATGGACACCGAAGTGGCCATGAAGATCGTCGAACAGTTCCCCGAGTTCAGGAAGTTCGCCACGGACGCCTTCGGCGCCATCGAGAAGGCCCACGAGGCCACTCTCGCGGACGGCAGGCACAGCCTGGATCAGGTCTACCAGGCCCTGCGGGAGAACCGGGAGATCTTCGAGCGGGAACTCCGCAGGGACGACCTGACCTGGGAGCAGAGGAAGCACCTCCTCGAACTCATCCAGGAAACGGCAAGACTTGCTTCTCAGAAGGACACCGAGCACAAGCGCCACGTGGACGGTCTGCTGAAGAAGACCATGGTCGGTGTCGGTTCCGCGCTCGCTCTGGGTGTGGTCTTCGTCGGAGGCCGGATCCTGGCCCAAGGCAAGGAAGAACCCAATGACTCCGGGGAGTCGTGAGACCTGGCGGGCGGCGCCGGTCCGTGACCTCTGTGACCGTCTCATCGACCGGGCCGCGCTGGGCTATGACCCGCGCTGAGCGCGGGGGCGTTGTCAGTGGTATGCGTCAGACTCGGAACACGGTACACACCCGTGCCGGCCGTCTGTCCACGCACCTCACTCCCCTCCACCCGCAAGGAACGGTCATGGCACATCTGCACAAGCAGTTCGACGACCTGCTCACCTGATCAACGTAGATCCCGACGTCCGCACGGCGACGCGTGAACGTCTCGCGCTGGCCCGCAAGTTGGCCGAACAGCACCCCGAGGGCCGTACGTCGTACAGCTCGGGTTCGATCCCCGTTGGCACCCATATTCAGCCGCACGCGGGAGCGGTCAGCGACGGGGACGGCGGGATCATCCTGGACCGTGTCCGGCACCCGGAGCTCGGTCCTGACGGCGAAGGGGAGGCCCCGCACGCCGTCACCGAAGAACTCATCGCGTTCATCGGTCCGAAGCTCCGCGACCCCGAGCGCACCCCGTCCTACCCCAAGGCGCGGGTGTGCACGTCCCGGCGGGGCCTCAAGATTCACTTCGGCGCTCCGGTCAACGGCACGGACGTCACGGTCGATCTCATCGTGGCGCTGCGCCGCCGCGAGGGGCGCGGGCTGTGGATCCCCGACCTGGAGCGGGCCCCGGGCTCCAAGAAGGCCTGGAGCGCCAGCGACCCTCAGGGCCACGTGGAGCTGCTGACGTCCGGCGCCGACGCCCTGCGGCGCACCCGACGCCGCGCCATCTGCATCCTCAAGGCGTGGAATGCTCAGGCCACGAAGCCAGGCTTCTCCTCGCACCAACTCTCCGTGTGGGCCTACGAGTTCGTCGAGCCGAGAATGGGCCTCGTCGGCGCGGTCCACACGGTGCTGCTGGAGGCCGCCCTGCGCCTCCAGCGCGACGAGCCGACCAAGGATCCGCGCTCCGTCTCGCCCGACCTCAAGCCGCTGATCCCCGACGCGGACGCCGAGCGGCGGCTGCGGGTCGCCGCCGACAAGCTCGCGAAGGCCATCGCCGACCCCGACGACATCGACAGGGTGGCGGAGGTCCTGGAGCACCTCTTCCCCAAGACGATGCGTGAACGCGAGCGCGCCTTCTCCGCCGCCTCCACTCCCCTGAGCACCACCGCCAGCCTCGGTCTCGCGGGCGCGAGCCTGCTCCTCCCCAAGACGCGCTCGTGGCGGGAGGATACGGCCGTTGAGCGGTGACCGGCGTCCCGCGCGCCGTCCTTGGTTCGCCCGTCCCATGGCCCGCGCCGAGCTGCTGACCGGGATGCGCTCAACGGGGCTCGACGTGCGCGAGGTGGACAAGCCCGCCGACTTCGCGTCCGGGTTCACCGTCCAGGTGTACCCGCACGTGCGGATCCTGCCCTCGCACAGTCTCCGCATCGTCTTCTCCCCCGGCGATCCGGCGGTCCCCCGCGTCCACGCACGCGGACCCGACTGCCCCGCCCACCGCAACCCCGACGGTTCCCTGTGCCTCTGGTACCCGAAGGACGCGCCCTCGCGCCGCTGGTCGCCCGGTGACGGCGGGCGGCTCCTCGTCGCGATCATCGTCCGCCATCTGCGCTGGGAGTCTGCCTATCGCGCCACCAGCATCTGGCCGGGCTTCGAAGCACCCCACGGCCACGGTTCGCCGGGCCTCGACGAACAGGACCAAATCATTGGCTGATGCGATCAAGATCATTGGCTGATGCGATCAAGGCCTTCGGCCCCTACGCCGCCGTTCTCGCCGCACTCGTGACCGGCCTCATCCTCGGCGTCCAGGCGCGGATCAGCCGCCGCGCCCAGCTGCGGGAGCGGAAGCAGGAACTGTTAGCGAGCGCGTACGAGGTGAGCATCCAGTACGCGGAGATGGCGTACGCCGTGCGGCGCCGCCGCGCGGACGCCGCCGCCGAGGAGCGGGTCCGCCTGTCGGAGCAGCTGCGGGAGATCCAGGCCAGACTGACCTGGCACGAGGCGTGGGTCCGCTTCGAGGCCCCGGAGGTGGGCGCCGCGTATGACGAACTCGTCGCCCGTACGCGGACGGTGGCTGGGCGGAGCATGAAGGATGCGTGGCTCTCGCCCCCAGTGGCGGACGACACGGCGATGGTGATCCCGACGTCGGTCGTCGACCTGCGGGCGCTGGCGGATGTCCGCGAGCGGTACATGGCCGCGGTGGAGGCGCACCTTCGTCCCCGGGGCCGCGCCCGCCGCCTCCTCCCGCGCGTCCCGCGCCCGCGCCGCGCCATGCCACCCCCACCCGTGCCCGCTCCCCCGGCCGTTGGGACGGCCCCCGGTGCTCCCGGCGGCCCCGCGGGCGGCTCGCCGTGACAACTACCCGGCGAATTCCGTGCACTTGGAGAAGTTCTGGGATCACATCCACTGGTGAAGTCCGCCCCAACCCGGGCGGATCGCTCAGGGAGAGAGGTCGAGCACCCGGACGTCGGCCCCGTCCCAGGCCTTGGGCTGGACGGTGGCGACGCGTGCCCCATCCAGGCGCTCGGGGCCGGGCATGGCCACATGGTGGGTGTGGCACCAGCCCAGAGACCGCTCGTGGCCCGAGGCGGCCAAGACGGCGGCGAGATCGAGCGGATGAAAAACCACCTGGTCGAGCATGCCGAGGTGGCCGGCGAGTCCGGTGCGTACCCGGTCCGCTTCGGCGAGTGCGGCCAGCGCGACGTGGACGCGCCAGGCCCCGGTCTCGGCGGCCTGGTACAGAAGGCGGGAGGCCAGGACGTTGCCTGAGCCCAGAGCGAGCAGCGCGCTGTCGTCGAGGACTGCATCGACAGGGGCGACAGGGTTCACGCGGCGCTGCCGAGCCGGCGCGTGAGCTCATCGTCCGCTGCGCGGTCCTGCTCGGGATCCGGGGCGTAGCCGGAGAGCGCGTGCAGGACTTCGAGGGTCTTCGCGACCTGCTCGTCCCGCTCGCTCTGCGTGAGGGTGTGGGTGGCGAATTCGCCGACGAGCCCCGCGATCGTGGTGTCCTTCTCGGCGGCCAGGATCGCCAGCCGGTCCCGGATGCTGCTCTCGACCTTGATCGTTGTGTGTGCCATGCCTGACAGAATACATCGGGTATACCCGCCCGGGGAGGTGATTGAGGTAGCTGCTTGCGCCTCCTCGGTCAGGGGCCGAGGGGACGGCCGGTAGGTATGATTTCGCAAGCGCGGCCCCTCAGTCCGACTCCTGAGCGACCTCCCTTCCACCGGCGTGCGTCCGGTGCCGCTCAGGCCTCTGTACCCTTGAAGTAGTCGCCCTGCCTGAACTTCTCCGACGCCTTGCTCCAGTCCTCGGGGTGGGAAATGGGCAGCAGTCGGTGCTGCTGCTCGTGAGTGCTGTCGTACGGCGTCTGCGCCTCGAGCTTGATCCTGCTGTGGTCCTTGATGAGGAGCATCTCGACGACCTGCGCCGCGGTCTGCAGATCCGCGTCGATGGACCCCGCCGAGATGTCGGCGGGGGAGTGGACTGCGTCGCCGGACCCGTCGAGGTCGACGTAGAACCCGGCCATCTTCTCCTCGTTGGCGCGCCGGCCGGCGGTCTCCGCTTCGCTCTTCTTCTGCGCGAGGAAGGCATTCCAGCCGTCCTGCGACTCGTCCTTCGGGTGCTCGATCGCCCCGTAATCGCCCCAGGACGCGGCGAGCTCCTGGCCGAAGACGAAGGACTCATGTACTTCACCGCGTGGTGGCGACCGTCCGACGCGAGCCGCGGCACCTCCCGCGCATCCTCGGATCCGGTGCTCCAGGCCTGCTCGAAACTCTCGTAGATCCAAACGCCTTGCCCAGCTCCTCCTGTGCGAGGACCGTGAGCGAGCGGGCCCGGCCGAACGATCCCCGCTCGAGCAGGGCGTGGGCGTCCGGGATCAGCTCGGATGCGTTGTCCATGAGCGCCTTCCAGAAAGTGCGCGCTGTGTTCGGACGTATCTCCACAGCGCGATTCTCCCGCAGTGCAGATCTGGTCGGTCACGGATCAAGATGATGCAATCGGCAGGACTCACGAGTTCCGCTTCAACGTGTAGCTGCCCAGTTACCACACGTGAGGTAGTTTCGTCACATACGCAGGTCGGTAGGGGTCGGGTTCTGACGAGTCCGGCCCCTCCCGCATTCCCTTGTTTTCCGGCCTGGCATGACTCGCCGACTCCCTGCGTCACCTCTCTTCATTCGTCCCTCACCTGTTGTGGACCGTGAAGACAGGCGACGGACCCGCCGGCCTGGTCTGTCCGTCTGCTGGGTGCCAC
Organism: Streptomyces sp. NPDC006265; assembly: GCF_040613555.1. Taxonomy (NCBI): domain Bacteria; kingdom Bacillati; phylum Actinomycetota; class Actinomycetes; order Kitasatosporales; family Streptomycetaceae; genus Streptomyces; species Streptomyces sp. NPDC006265. The sequence continues at coordinate 3,368 of NZ_JBEXSH010000217.1, read as the reverse complement.
GAACCGCCGTCGAGGCCCTGGGCGGCGATGGGAGGATGCCGGGAGGGCGAGAGAGGGGCGGGAAGGTGGGGCGTGGCGAGCGGGACACGGTCGCGAGGGGAGCGCGACTGTACGAGGCGGCGCAGGCAGTGGTCGGTGACCACGGAAGGGCGGTGGAGGCGGTACGGGCGGCGCTGAAGCCGATCCACGACGCAGCGGCGAAGCGTGAACTCGACGCCATCCCTGTTGCCCGACTGCAGGACGTCACCGAAGGGCGGCTGCGGCTGGGGAGCGTCGAGAAGAGCGGACTGCGCACCGTGGGCAGTGTGCTCGAAACGGACCCCTACCGGCTGCGGCAGATTCCCGGTGTCGGGCAGCGCACCGTCGACCAGATGCTCGCCGCCGCCCGCCGGCTCTCCGAGGCTGTGCACGAGACCGTGGCCGTCCACATCGACGTGGACCGGCCGGAACCGAGCACCACCGCGCTCGTCATGGCCCTGCATGTCCTGGTGGAGGCCGGCCCGGACGCTCGGCGTGCGGTCGACAAGGCGACCGCCCTGGCGGAACGGCTCAGTCCATTGCTGGCCGACGCGAGGCCCGCCGCCGGTAGGGTCCGGATGCTCCTGGCGGGCCGGGAGAAGAAGGCTCGCGCGTGGGCGGCGGTCACCGAGATTCGGCTGCTGGTGGACGAGGCGGAGCGGGCAGGCCTGCCCGAGCTGCTCGCCCAGGCATCGGTGGACCTGCTCCGGGGGCCCTCGTCCGACGTCGCGGCCTGGGTGGACTTCGAACTCCGCTCTGCCGAGTACTACAGCCTGCTCGCCGAGATCTCCGGACGGCCGCCGGACGCGGCCGCCACAGAGGGCTTCCTGCCGGACGAGATCGCCGAGCGGGTAAGGACCCAGCACCTCGACGACGCGCACCGGCGGGTCTCCCTTCGTGGTTACCAGGCGTTCGGCGCACGGTTCGCGCTGGCCCAGCGCAAGGTGATACTCGGCGACGAGATGGGCCTGGGGAAGACCATCCAGGCGATCGCCGTCCTCGCACACCTGGCCGCCGAGGGGCAGAGCCACTTCATGGTCGTCTGCCCGGCGAGCGTCCTCGTGAACTGGACTCGGGAGATCGAGGCCCGCAGTGCCCTGCGCGTCATGGTGCTCCACGGTCCCGACCGGCACTATGGGTTCGCCGACTGGAAGGGGCGAGGCGGCGTCGGGGTGACCACGTTCGACGCGCTGCGCGGCTTTCCGGCCCCGGGCGGCGGGGAGGTCGGGCTGCTGGTGGTCGACGAAGCGCACTCCGTGAAGAACCCGAAGACCAAGCGGTCCCAAGCGGTCGGCCTGTGGGCGGAGCGTTGCGAGCGCACCCTTTTCATGACCGGAACCCCGATGGAGAACAGGGTTGTGGAGTTCCGCAACCTGGTCCAGATGCTCGACGGTGACGTCGCGGACTCCCTCGGCGAACGGGACGCGTTGGCCGGGTCGGTCGCCTTCCGCAAGGCTGTGGCCCCGGTCTACCTGCGGCGCAACCAGGAGGACGTGCTGACGGAACTCCCGAGCCTTCAGCAGACCGACGAGTGGGAGGAGCTGAGCGCCGCGGACGAGGAGGCGTACCGCGAGGCCGTGCGCGCGGGCAACTTCATGGCCATGCGCAGGGCCGCGTACCTGCGCCCCGAGGAGTCGGCCAAGCTGGACCGGCTCCGGGAGATCGTTCAGGAGGCCGGCGAGAACGGGCAGAAGACGGTGGTCTTCTCCAACTTCAAGGACGTACTGGCCGTGGTGAAGGAGGCCCTCAAGGCCGGAACCGCCAAGGCCACTCCGGTGTTCGGTCCGCTGACCGGCGGTGTCCCGGCCCAGCGTCGCCAGGAGATCGTCGACGACTTCACCGGTGTCCAGGGCCCGGCGGTGCTCCTGGGGCAGATCCAGGCCGCGGGCGTCGGCCTCAACCTGCAGGCTGCCTCCGTCGTCGTCATCTGCGAACCCCAGATCAAGCCGACCATCGAACATCAGGCGGTGGCCCGGGCTCACCGTATGGGCCAGGTCAGGCCGGTTCGCGTGCACCGTCTCCTCGCCACCGGAGGTGTCGACGAACGCATGGTGAAGATGCTGGAAACCAAGACGCGCCTGTTCGATGCCTATGCCCGCCGCAGTGCCATGGCAGAAGTCACCCCGGACGCGGTCGACGTGTCGGACACCGAGCTGGCACGTCGGATCGTCGAGGAGGAACAGGCTCGTCTGGGGATGACGGACGAGAGGCTCATGTCGGCCGAGTGAACCGGGCACAGTCACGCCTTTCAGGTCCTGCCGGTGTGCCAGGGATCTCGCCGCCTCGGCACCCCGGCCAGTCCGCAGCCAGTCCGCGGGACACCCGTGAAGGACCGTCGGGAGCCGACGCACGCCAACGAAGAAGGCCCGGCTCAGAGCCCTGGACGGGACTCCGCGGCAGGTCAGGACCCGGACCCCCTGCCCCCGGAGTGTCACGCCACAGGGCCGGTCCCTGTGCTGTGAGCGGTGGAGTCCTTGCCCAGCTCCGCGGCGAACTGCGCGCCGGTGAGCAGCGCGAGGTTGGACAGCCACAGCCAGACCAGGAAGACGACAACGCCGGCCAGGGAGCCGTAGAGCCTGCTGTACGCGCTCAGGGCGGAGGCGTACAGCGCGAAACCGGTGGAGACGGCCAGCCACAGCACGGCGGCCAGGACGCCGCCGGGCAGGCTGTAGGCGCGCCGGCGGGCACCGGCCGGGCCGGTGTGGAAGACCACGATGACCAGCAGCGCCACCAGGCACAGCAGCAGCGGCCAGCGCAGCACGCTCCAGCCCCAGGCCGCCGTGGCATCGAGCCCCAGCGCCCGGCCCAGCTCCTCGGCCAGCGGCCCGGTCAGCAGCAGGGCGAGGGAACCGGTCAGCAGCAGGAGCAGCAGGACGAGTGCGGTGAGCACGATGCGATGGGCCCGGCGCCAGGGCGACCGCTGGTCCTCGACCCGGTGCATGCGGTGCAGGGCACGGCGGAAGACGGCGAGGTAGCTGGAGGCCGACCACAGCGCGCTCGCGGTACCGGCCACCAGCAGCGGCCACGCGCCGCCTTCCGCGTCCAGCATCCGGGAGAGCGCGGCGTGCAGGGCGCCCGCCGACTCGGCGGGCGCGTAGGCGGTGACATGGGTGACGAACTCCTGCGCGGTGCCCGGGCTGAACCGGCCGAACGCCAGGACCGTCACCAGCAGCGCGGGCAGCACCGAGAGGATGGCGTAGTACGTCAGGGCCGCCGCGAAGTCCGAGATGTCGTCGTTCCACAGCGACACAGGAGTGCGCCGCAGCGCCGGCCACCAGGCGGCGGACGGCCGGGCGCGGACGGCGGCGCGGGTGTCGCCGGGGTACGGGTCAGCGGACATGCGGCGTGCG
>NZ_JBEXSH010000216.1:0-11229 GCF_040613555.1 Streptomyces sp. NPDC006265 | reverse complement strand
AGATCCGCTCCGGCATCACGCCGTGCTGGGCGCACCAGGAGGTGACCGTGGCGAGCAGTTGCGGGTCGACCTTGCGAAGATCCGTTCCTTGGCCTCGTCGGGGACGCCGGGGCCGCGGTCGACGACGCGTAGCTCGACGCGGTCGCCGAGCGCGCTGGCGGCGACGAGGACGGGTTTGTCCTCCGGGCTGTACCTGACCGCGTTCTCGACGATGTTGGCGACGGTCCGTTCCAGCAGTCCGGGGTCGACGGGCACCATGGGCAGGGTTTCGGGGATGTCCAGTTCCACGGAACCGTCGGGTACGCCGCCGAGCGCCATCGGCACGACCTCGTCGAGATCGATCTCGCGGATGAGTGGGGTGACGGTGCGGGTCTGCAGGCGGGACATGTCGAGCAGATTGCCGACCAGGGCGTCCAGCCGGTCCGTGCCTTCCTCGATGCCGGCGAGCAGTTCGGCCTGGTCCTCCTCCGACCAGTCGACGTCCTCGGAGCGCAGCGAGGTGACAGCGGCCTTGATGCCGGCCAGCGGAGTGCGGAGATCGTGGCTGACGGCGGCCAGGAGTGCGGTGCGGATGCGGTTGCCCTCGGCCAGTTCCCGGGCCTGTCCGGCTTGCTGCTGCAGTCGCTGGCGGTCGAGTACGACGGCGGCCTGGGCGGCGAAGGCGGCCAGCACCCGGCGGTCCTCGGCGGGCAGTACCCGCCCGGACAGGGCCAGGGCCAGATGGTCGCCGACCGGCAGTTCGGCATCGGCGTCCTCGGGCCGGGCGATCGGACGGGTCGTGCCCGCACTGTCCACGCAGGCCCACGGTTCCACGTCGCTGGCGCGTTCCAGCAGTGCCACGGACTCCATGCCGAAGGTCTCCCGTACGCCTTCCAGCAGCGAAGGCAGGGAGTCCTCGCCGCGCAGCACGCTGCCCGCCAGGAAGGACAACGTCTCGGCTTCGGCGCGCAGCCGGGCGGCCTGTTGGGTGCGGCGGGCCGCCAGGTCCACCACGGAGGCGACCGAGGCCGCGACGAAGAAGAAGACGACGATCGCGATGATGTTTCTGGAGTCGGCGATGACCCAGGTATGGGTGGGCGGGGTGAAGAAGTAGTTCAGCAGGAGCGAGGCGACCGCGGCCGAGGCCAGCGCCGGGAGGAAGCCGCCGAGCAGTGCGGCACCCACGGTCAGGGTGAGGAAGAGCAGGACCTCGTTGGCGAGACCGGGGCCGCGGTCGGGCGGCCGGGTGTTGATCACTGACGTGAGCAGCACGGTGAGCAGTACCGGACCGGCCACGCCCACCAACCAACCGGTGAGGATGCGCGAGCGGCCGAGGCGGGCGCCGCGGGCCACCGGCAGGCCGCGGCCCTTGGCGGCCTCCTCGTGGGTGACGATGTGCACGTCGAGATCGGGCCCTGACTCGCGGGCCACCGTGGCGCTCACCCCGGGGCCGAACACGTACTGCCAGGCGCGTCGGCGGCTGGCGCCGAGGACTATCTGGGTGGCGTTCACGCCGCGGGCGAAGTCCAGCAGTGCCTGGGGGATGTCGTCGCCGATGACGTGGTGGAAGGTGCCGCCGAGGTCTTCGGCCAGGGTGCGCTGGAGGGCGAGTTCCTTGGGTGAGGCGGAGGTGAGCCCGTCGCTGCGGGCGATGTAGACGGCGAGTACCTCGCCGCCGGCGCCCTTCTCCGCCAGCCGCGCCGCCCGGCGGATGAGCGTACGCCCTTCCGGGCCACCGGTCAGGCCGACGACGATCCGTTCGCGGGCCTGCCAGGTGGAGCGGATGCCATGCTCGCCGCGGTAGGCGCGCAGGTACTCGTCGACCCGGTCGGCCACCCACAGCAGCGCCAGTTCCCGCAGCGCGGTGAGGTTGCCGGGCCGGAAGTAGTTCGACAGTGCGGCGTCGACCTTGTCGGGTGTGTAGATGTTGCCGTGTGCCATGCGACGGCGCAGTGCCTGCGGGGACATGTCGACCAGCTCTATCTGGTCGGCGCGGCGGACCACCTCGTCGGGCACGGTCTCCTTCTGCCGTACCCCGGTGATCGACTCGACGACGTCGCCCAGGGACTCCAGATGCTGGATGTTGACGGTCGATATCACGTTGATCCCTGCGTCCAGCAGCTCTTCGACGTCCTGCCATCGCTTGGCGTTGCGCGAGCCGGGCACGTTGGTGTGGGCAAGCTCGTCCACGAGGGCGACACGGGGACGGCGGGCGAGGACGGCGTCCACATCCATCTCGGTGAATGCGGTGCCCCGGTACTCGATCTCGGCGCGCGGTACCTCCTCCAGGCCATGGAGCATCACCTCGGTGCGCGGCCGGCCATGGTGTTCCACGAAACCGACCACGCAATCGGTGCCCCGCTCCATACGGCGGTGAGCCTCGGACAGCATCGCGTAGGTCTTGCCGACGCCCGGAGCAGCGCCGAGGTAGATACGGAGTGTGCCGCGTGCCATGGTGCGAGGTCCCGATCCTCTTGGTGAACGCCAGGCCGGTTCGATCCGTCGTGTGCGGCGGAACGAACGCGGTCACTTCTCGAAGCGGTATCCCATGCCCGGCTCGGTGATGAGGTGCCGCGGATGTGAGGGGTCCGCCTCCAGTTTGCGCCGCAGCTGGGCCATGTAGACCCGCAGGTAGTTGCTCTGTGTGGCGTAGGAGGGGCCCCAGACCTCCTGGAGAAGCTGTTTTTGGCTGATCAGCCGACCGGGGTGGCGGATCAGCGCCTCCAGCAGCTGCCACTCGGTCGGGGTCAGCCGCACGTCCTCGCCGCTTCGCTGCACCCGCTTGGCGATCAGGTCGACGGTGAAGGCGTCCGTGGTGACGACTGCGTCCGCGTCCGTGGTGTCCGCCTCCTCGGTACGGCGGACGGCGGCCCGCAGCCGGGCCAGCAGCTCGTCCATGCTGAACGGCTTGGTGACGTAGTCGTCGGCGCCGGCGTCCAGGGATCTGACCTTCTCCTCCGAGGTCTGTCGGGCCGACAGCACGAGGATCGGCGACCGGGTCCAGCCACGCAGGCCCTTGATCACATCCACGCCGTCCATGTCGGGCAGGCCCAGGTCGAGCAGGACCACGTCCGGCTTGTGGGCGGCGGCCAGCCGCAGCGCCGTGGCCCCGTCGGGGGCGGCGTCCACCTCGTACCTGCGTGCCCGCAGGTTGATCACCAGGGCACGCACGATCTGCGGCTCGTCCTCGACCACCAGCACCCGAGTCAACGGTGTACCTCCTCCTTCATGCCCATCCATCCTGACCACGCGGGGGCCACCGCCGCACCCCGCCCCCGCTCCGACGCCCCTGGTCGATCTGCGCGCATCACGAGCCGTGCTGTCCGGCCACCGCGTCCCGCAGGGCAAGGTTGAGTTCCAGGACGTTGACGCGGGGCTCGCCGAGGAAGCCCGCCATGCGGCCCTGGGTGTGGTCCCTGACCAGCTCGGCGACCACGGCCTCGGGCATCCCGTTCGCCTCGGCGACGCGCCTGACCTGGATCCTCGCGTACACAGGTGAGATATCGGGGTCGATAGCGGAGGCGGAACCGGTGACCGCGTCCGCCGGAACCGCCGATTCGGGTACTCCGTTGAAGGCGGCGACCTGCTTCTCCGCAGTCTCGACAGTCTTGACGAGGGTGGGGTTGCTCGCGCCGAGCTGGCTGGAGCCGGTGGACAGCGGGTCGTAGCCGCTGTGGGACGGTCGTCCCTGGAACCACTTCGGGTCGGGCCGGTCGGTGCCGGGCAGGTTCCAGCTCTGGCCGATCAGCCTGGAGCCGACCTCCTTGCCGTCGGCCTTGACGATCGAACCGTTCGCCTGGTCGTGGAAGACGGCCTGGGCGACGCCGGTCACCGCCAGCGGGTAGATGACGCCGGTCACCAGGGTCAGGACGAGCAGAGCGCGCAGCGCGGCCCAGGCGACTCGGGTGGTGTTGCGGAGTTCGGTGTTCACAGCGGTCATCCGATCCCGGGGATGAGGGAGATGAGCAGGTCGATGGCCTTGATGCCGAGGAACGGGGCGACGAGACCGCCCAGGCCGTAGAGGCCGAGGTTGCGGCGCAGCATCCGGTCGGCGCTCATCGGCCGGTAGCGCACGCCCTTCAGGGCGAGCGGCACGAGGGCGACGATGATCAGCGCGTTGAAGATCACGGCCGAGAGGATCGCGGACTCCGGGGAGGCCAGGCCCATGATGTTGAGCTTGTCCAGCGACGGGTAGGCGACCGCGAACATCGCGGGGATGATCGCGAAGTACTTCGCGACGTCGTTGGCGATGGAGAACGTCGTCAGGGCGCCGCGCGTGATCAGCAGCTGCTTGCCGATCTCGACGATCTCGATGAGCTTGGTCGGGTTGGAGTCCAGGTCCACCATGTTCCCGGCCTCCTTGGCGGCCGAGGTGCCGGTGTTCATGGCCACGCCGACGTCCGCCTGCGCGAGCGCGGGCGCGTCGTTGGTACCGTCTCCGGTCATCGCGACCAGCTTGCCGCCCGCCTGCTCCCGCTTGATCAGGGCCATCTTGTCCTCGGGGGTGGCCTCGGCGAGGAAGTCGTCCACGCCGGCCTCGTCCGCGATCGCCTTGGCGGTCAGCGGGTTGTCACCCGTGATCATGATTGTCTTGATGCCCATGCGGCGCAGCTCGGCGAACCGTTCCCGCATGCCCTTCTTGACCACGTCCTTGAGGTGGATGACCCCGAGGACCCGGGCGCCGTCGCCGTCCTCGGCGGCCACCAGCAGCGGAGTACCGCCGGCCGCGGAGATCTCCTCGGTGATGTGCGCGGCCTCCTCGGTCACCTCACCGCCGCGCTCGCGGACCCAGGCGAGAACGGACGCGGTGGCGCCCTTGCGGACCTTCCTGCCGTCCACGTCCACACCGGACATGCGAGTCTGCGCGGTGAAAGCGATCCACTCGGCGTGCGCCAGCTCACCCTGGTGGCGTTCGCGCAGCCCGTACTTCTCCTTCGCGAGGACGACGACGGAACGGCCCTCCGGTGTCTCGTCGGCCAGCGACGACAACTGCGCGGCATCCGCGACATCGGCTGCCGTGGTGCCCAGCACCGGCACGAACTCGGCAGCCTGCCGGTTGCCGAGGGTGATGGTGCCGGTCTTGTCCAGCAGCAGTGTGGAGACGTCACCTGCTGCCTCCACCGCGCGGCCGCTCATCGCGAGGACGTTGCGCTGGACCAGGCGGTCCATGCCCGCGATGCCGATTGCCGACAGCAGCGCGCCGATGGTCGTCGGGATCAGGCACACCAGCAGCGCGGTCAGCACGATCAGGGACTGCTCGGCGCCCGCGTAGACGGCGAACGGCTGGAGGGTGACGGTCGCCAGCAGGAAGATGATCGTCAACGAGGCCAGCAGGATGTTCAGGGCGATCTCGTTCGGTGTCTTCTGCCGCGCGGCGCCCTCGACGAGGTTGATCATGCGGTCGATGAAGGTCTCGCCCGGCTTCGTCGTGATCTTGATGACGATGCGGTCGGACAGGACCTTCGTGCCGCCGGTCACCGCGGACCGGTCACCGCCGGACTCACGAATCACGGGCGCGGACTCACCCGTGATCGCCGATTCGTCCACGGACGCGACGCCCTCGACGACGTCACCGTCGCCGGGGATGATGTCGCCGGCCTCACAGACCACCAGGTCACCGATGCGCAGCTCGGTGCCGGGAATCCGCTCCTCCGCGTCGCCCGCGAGCCTGCGAGCGACGGTGTCCGTCTTGGCCTGGCGCAGGGTGTCGGCCTGGGCCTTGCCTCGGCCCTCGGCGACGGCCTCGGCGAGGTTGGCGAAGACCACGGTCAGCCACAGCCAGACGGTGATGGCCCAGCCGAACCAGTCACCAGGGTGCATGACGGCCAGAGCCGTGGTCAGCGCGGATCCGATCTCGACCACGAACATGACCGGCGACTTGACCATGATCCGCGGGTCCGTCTTGCGGAAGGCGTCCGGTAGGGACATCCACAGCTGCTTCGGGTCGAACAGGCCCCCGCCGACCCGGCCGGCGCCGGGCCTGTGACCGGTGGGCGCGCTCTGGTGGGGCGCGAGGGGTTCGGTGCCCAGGGTGGTGGACGGGGCGTCGTGCGGGGTGGACATGGCGTCCTGCTTCTTCGCTTCCGGTGAGGGAGTGTCCTGGGCGTGTGTGTCGGTGTCGGGGGTCATGCGGCCAGTCCCTCCGCGAGGGGTCCCAGCGCCAGCGCCGGGAAGAAGGTCAGCCCTGCGACGATCACGACGGCGCCCACGAGGAGCCCGGTGAACAGCGGTTTCTCGGTGCGCAGCGTGCCCGCCGTGGCGGGGACGGGCTTCTGCTCGGCGAGCGAACCGGCCAGGGCCAGCACGAACACCATCGGCAGGAACCGGCCAAGTGCCATGCACAGCCCGAGCATCGTGTCGTGGTACGGCGTGTCGGCGGCGAATCCGGCGAACGCCGAGCCGTTGTTGTTCGAGGCGGAGGTGTATGCGTACAGGACCTCGGAGAAGCCGTGCGCGCCGGTGTTGGTCATCGACGCCTCACCCTTGCCCAGTGCCATCGCCAGGGCTGTGCCGGTCAGCGCCAGCGCCGGGGTGACGAGGATGTACAGGGCGGCGAGCTTGATCTCCCGGGTGCCGATCTTCTTGCCCAGGTACTCGGGGGTGCGCCCCACCATCAGACCGGCGATGAACACGGCGACGACCGCCATGATCAACATGCCGTACAGGCCGGACCCCACCCCGCCGGGCGCGACCTCGCCCAGCATCATGCCCAGCAGCAGCACCCCGCCGGACAAGCCCTGGTAGGAGTCGTGGAAGGAGTTCACCGACCCGGTCGAGGTCATCGTCGTCGACACCGCGAACAGCGAGGACGGCCCCTCACCGAAGCGCTGCTCCTTGCCCTCCATCGAGCCACCCGCGATCTGCGAGGCGGTGCCCGGGTGCGCGTACTCGACGATCGTCACCACGACAACACCCGCGAACCAGATCACGGCCATCGCGGCGAGGATCGCATAGCCCTGCTTCACGCTGCCGACCATCTTCCCGAAGGTGCGCGTCAGCGAGAACGGGATCACCAGCAGCAGGAAGATCTCCAGCAGGTTGGTGATGCCGTCGGGGTTCTCGAAGGGGTGGGACGAGTTGGCGTTGAAGAAACCACCGCCGTTGGTGCCCAGGTCCTTGATGGCCTCCTGGGATGCCACCGCACCTGGGCTGATGGCCTGCTGATCCCCGGTGAGGGTGGTGATGGTGTGGATGTCACCGAAGTTCTGGATCGCGCCGGCGGCCACCAGCAGCACTGCGGCCACGGCCGACACCGGCAGCAGGATCCGTACGACCCCGCGCACCAGGTCGGCCCAGAAGTTGCCCAGCTCCCCGGTCCGCGGCCGGGCGAAGCCGCGCACCAGCGCGATCGCGACGGCGATGCCGACCGCCGCCGACACGAAGTTCTGCACCGCCAGACCGGCCGTCTGAGTGACATGGCTCATCGCCGTCTCACCCGAGTACGACTGCCAGTTCGTGTTCGACACGAACGAGACGGCGGTGTTGAACGCCTGGTCGGGGCTGATCGCCTTGAAGCCCAGCGACAGCGGCAGTTTGTCCTGCATCCGCTGGAGCAGGTACAGGAACAGCACGCTCACCGCCGAGAACGCCAGCAGCGCCCGTAGATAGGCGGGCCAGCGCATCCCGGCGTCCGGGTTCGCGCCGATGGAGCGGTAGATCCACCGCTCGACGCGCAGATGCCGCTTGGAGGAGTACACGGCGGCCATGTAGTCGCCGAAGGGACGGTGCACCAGGGCCAGCGCCGCGATCAGCGCCGTCACCAGCAGCACATCAGCAAGAACGGGGCTCATGGGCGCTGCTCAGAACCTCTCCGGGAAGACCAGGGCGAGGACCAGATAGCCGAGCAGGGCTACCGCCACGACCAGGCCGACGATGTTTTCGCCACTCACAGCCGCCCCACCCCTCGGGCGATCAGAGCGACCAGGGCGAACACCACGACGGTGGCGAGAACGAAGGCCACATCGGCCATCGCGAGCTCCTACAGAGGTTCGACGAGCGGACATCCCTTCCTAACCCCGCTGCACTCGGGACGGACCGTCCGTTGACGGCGTCCTGACGGCCGCCGGCCTTTCCTTGACGCATCCCTGACGCGGCCTGTTCCTCGGCCGCCGAGGCACCTCTCTTCTTCGTGGTCGGGTGGCGGCCCCGTCCCTGCCACGACCTGTCCTTCTGAGGTCTTGAGGGAGCCTCCGGTTCGCACAGCGGGGACGGGCGCCCATGGCGCGGCTGCTCAGTTACGCGACATGGGCGGGCGTTCTGTCGAATGGCACGCTGATGGGCCACTGGGTGGTGGGGCGAGGCGGTGCGGGCGTCCGGGGGCACGCCCGGCGGACGGCTCGCTCACTCATCGTGTAGTGGAGTTGCTCGAGCCTGAACACGCACCACTGGCAGGCTTGGAGGGCGAAGGTCTCGCCTGCCAGTAGTGATATCGCCGATCTCCGTCACGGGAAGCCCGGTCCGCTCGCACCTGAAGCAGCTCCCGCCTTGCCAGTCGAACCGGCTCCACAGCTCCGCGGGCTTCAGTCCCATCCGGGCTCCTCCTCCCCGAGGTGGGGCAGGGGAGTTCCACCGACCACCGGCACGAAGCGCACCGGACGGGCATGCCAGACGAACGTGTAGCGTCCGGCCGAGAGGGGGAGGGTGAACTCCTCGCCGGTCTTCAGGGCTTCGGTGGGCTCGCGCCATCCGTCGGACAGCCAGTCCCACACGTAGCCAACCACCGACGCGTCGATGGCCGAGGCGATGACGCGCATCTGGATGCGAGCCCAGCGGATCGCGCTGTCCGGCGTGGGCATGGCCGCGAGCGAGAGCTGTTTGCCGTCCTCCTGGCGCCACTCCCACCAGAAACCCGACCTGAGCACCACCGGCTCCCGTACGGCGATGGTGCACCACATGAGTGTGCCGTCCTCGCTGGTCCCCCAGTCCTCGGCGAGGGCTGCGACGATCAGCATGCCGCGACCGCTCTCGTCGTCGGCGGCCGGTCTCTTCACCTGAGGCCGGCCCGGAGTTCCGTCAGCCACCTCGATGCGGACCTCGCCTCGCCAGTACGAGACGGAGAAGCTGATGCCCTCCGTCTCGCCGTACCGGATGGCGTTGGTGACCAACTCGCTGATGAGCAGGTTGGCTGTGTCGATGCAGGGGCCGATCCCCCATAGCCGCAGGTGAGCGGCACCGATCCGGCGCAGTTGTCGCCGTTCCCTGAACCGTGACCCCCGGCCTCCGCCACGGCGCGGCGCGGCGCGGCCACACTCATGCTCACCGCCGGCATCGACGTCAAGATCGTGTCGAACACCTTCGGGCACAGCGACACCCGAATCACGCGGGACCTCTACCAGAGCGTCCTGCCCCACGTCGGCAAGAGCGCCGCCGAGGCCACCGCCAAGCTGGTCCCGCTCCGGCGCAAGGCGGAGGCCGAAGAGGCCGCGCAGAAGGCGGAGCAGGCCCGCAAGAAGGCCAAGCGTGCCAAAAATGCCCGGGCCGAAGGCAAGAAGAAGAGCCAGCGGAAGAAGCCCCAAGAGGTAGGGCCGATCGCCCAACGCTCACGCACCGCGCACCCAAGCAGAGTCCCGGCGTCCCGGCCATGTGACGCGCCACGCCCCGAGCAACAGAAAACCCCAGGTCAACGGCTACCTGACCTGGGGTTTCTCGGAGCCCCCTGTCGGATTCGAACCGACGACCTACGCATTACAAGGTCTATAGCGCTCTCGCGGTGACCAGCGACAGGACCTCCATAGGCCGGTTGACCTGCGGATTTGACATCCCGCTAGGTCCTGAGTAATCCCGGCTGATCCCGTTCTGACGTGTACGGAATGTGTACTGGAACGGGGCGGCCCCGGGCGGTGTTGCGAGCACCGGCCACGGGGCCTACGGCCGGACCCTTCACCAGCAAGGAAGTCCGACCATGCAGGACAACGTACAGCCCACACCTCCGGCCGCCTCCGACGAGGACCGCCGACCGGACCCGCTTGAGTCCGCTCTGCTCGCCGCGTGGAACGCCGGAGAGCCGGAGGAGACCGACGCCCCTGAAGCTGACGCGCAACCTGATGCGGACCTGATGCGCGTTGATGCGCCGCAGGTCAGCGGGCCGCGCACCCACACGGTTCGGCTGCTCGACGCTCCCGGCGCCACGATGACCGTGACGTGTCCCGACTGGTGCATCTCCGACCACCAGGACGAGATGACCCGCGGCACGTTCGCTGCCGACTTCACGCACCAGGGCGCCGAGCTGGTCTTGCCCTCCCCTGCTGCCGGGGACGCGCCCCTGATCTCCGCGCGCATCACGCACGCCCCGTTCAGCCACGCCCTGCGAGAGCCCGTGATGGGTGTCTGGCCGGCCGACGAGGAGATGGGCGCCGAGCAGGTCTCCGTGCTCGCCGACCGGCTGCGCGCCTTCGCCGACGAACTCGACTCCCTGAGCGTCGACCTGGACGACGCCCGCCTCACGGCCCGTAACGCCCGCGGAGGCACCCAGTGAACACTCGTGAACTGAGGCTCGTGCATGGGTGCCCGAAGTGGTGCGCCGAGGACCACACCGGCGAGCCGCCCGAGGACTGGGGGCACGCCTCCCAGGACTGGCAGGTGACCCTGCCCGACGGGACGCTGATGATGGAGGCCCGCCTGGTCTGGGAGCCCGAGGAGAAGTTCCCCCAGCTCGCCGTCAACGGCCCCGGGTTCGGCGTCCTCGCCGACGACGTGGCCATCCTCGGTGCCGACGAGACGGCCGCCCTGGAAGCCGACGTGCAGCGCTTCCTGCGGCGCCTGCAGAAGGCGCAGCGCATCTTGCAGGGCAACCGGCCCCCGCGTAAGAAGTGCAAGCCGGGGCAGCACGTCCGGACCGGGTGGCAGGAGACGCGCCTGTACCTCGCCGAGCGCGACGGCCGGCGGTGCTTCTACTGCCGCAGCGAGTTCGACAAGCTCCGCGGGGTCACCGTCGACCACTACGTCCCTAAGAGCCTGTGGGCGTGCAACCTGCCCGCGAACCTCGTGCTTGCCTGCGACGGCTGCAACAACGCCAAGGCGGACCGGCTGACGTGGTCCATGGCGGCCGTCCTGCTCGCCTGGGCAGCCGGGGAGGGAGGCGCCACCGGGGACGGGAACGGCGCCCAGGACGACGTGCAGGCGCCGCCTGCTCGTCGCCTCCCTGCCTCCCTAGCAAGCTGAACCAGCAGGTCACCCCCGGGGAGGCTGATCCACCACGCCGGAGGTGTCGATTCGGTCAGGCTTCGGGTTGCTCCCGCTCGGGCGGTTCGT
>NZ_JBEXSH010000215.1:0-11246 GCF_040613555.1 Streptomyces sp. NPDC006265 | reverse complement strand
AAACACCGTCCACAGCGGGTCCGCCGCAGCCCGGCGCCGCAACGTCCGCAGGGGCTCGTGGAGCGGCTCGAACGAGACGATCCTTCCCCGGTATCCGAACCGTCTGAGCATCGCTGCGTACTGACCACGGTTCGCCCCCACGTCGAGCACCACATCGATGCGGCTGCGGAGAATGAGCTGCACGACGCGGTGATCGGGTGAGCACTGCGGCCACCGGTTCACGTCAAGGCCGAAGCGCTGGGCGGCGAGACGGGCGCGATGAAGGAGAGTCATCGTCCCATTCTCGGGGTTGCTCCCGTTCCTTCCCGGTATTCACCGTTCCCTGGATCCGGCTCCATTCCGGCTGTTTCGTCCCGCTGCGGTCGACGAGCGGTTTCCTCGGCCCACCGCCGGACCGGTCTGCCGCGTCGGCACGCAGCTGCCACAGGCACAACCCGAGCAGAACGCCTTGCTCGGGGAACGGAGAGTACGAGACGAAGAGCACGAGGTGGGAGACGACGACCAGCCGCAGTGCGGGCGTGCCGTTCCCGACGCTACCGAGCCGCCGCCACACGAGGAGGTACACGGCCAGCAGCGTGAGCAGTCCGACCACACCGAGGCGAAGCAAGACGTGCAGGTAGTAATCGTGCGGGGAGACGGAGATCACCACGCCCCCGACCCACCGGTCGTAGCCGGAGCCGAACGGACTGCCCAGCAGCCATTCGACCAGGGTCTTCGGTCCTTTCAGCAGTTCCTGCCAGCCGAGAACCCGCCAGGCGAAGGTGCTGTTCTCGTCCTGCGTCTCCAGGAAAGAGCCGGCGAGGACGCTGCCGACCCTGCCGAACATGCCGGCGGCGAACACCAGCGTGACCACGCACAACGAGAGCAGGGCCGCCGCCGCGCAGGCCAGGCGCTGACCAGCCCGGGCGGGAACCAGTGCCCACCCGACGACAGCCATCACGATGACGATCGCCCAGACGGTCCGGTGCTGCAGCAAGACCACGAGGACCAGACAGAGCAGCGCCGGCAGGATCCTCCTGCGGCCGCCGTCCGTCGTCCGGCCTTTCCGCCCCCGCCGGTCGCCTCCAGGGCCGTACTCCACGGTCCTGGCCGATGCGGACGAGTTCCCGCCCCATGGGCACAACAGGAGTACCGCGCTCTGCGCGAGGACCAGCGCAGACCTGGCCGGAACCGGCCTCGCGTCGTACGCCTGCCCGCCTACGGTGGCGGCGTCGACGACCGAATGCAGTCCCGTGTTCGCCCATCCGGCCAGGCTCAGTGCGGCGTACGCGGCGGCTGTGACCAACCACAGCCGCACGACGACCCGGGCCCTGTCGGCGTGCAGGGGCGCGGTCGCGACGTACAGGGCCGAGGCGAAGAACTGCCAGAAGTAGACGCGGGCGTCATTGGCGGCGGAGGCCAGGCCGAATGTGCCCGCTCCTCGCTGAAGCGACCACGCGATCAGGCACATGACGGCCAGCAGGAGCAGCAACTCCGCCCGGGTCGGCGCCCCCCGCTGCAGCAGCCGGGCGACGGCCACGAGCACGGCACAGGCGGCCAGCAGATCACTCGGCAGGACGGCGAAGCCGACGTCGAGGAACGGGGTCTCACCGCCCGCGGCGATCGCCCACACCTGTACGCCCAGCAGAAGACCGATGGCGGTGTTGCAGTGCTGGGTGAAGATCCACAACAGGACGGCGAAGAGCGCCAGTCCCAGGAAGAGGGTCTGAGTCATGTCCGAGGCGACGGCTAGGTGCTGCACCGTTGGTCCGTCCTGGGGGAGCTGAAGAGCCGGAGGCGGGAGCACGCCGCGGCTGTGAAGGGGGCTTCAGAGGGGCAGGTGATCCTTCGTCGCCGGCTGTGGCGGTGGTGGCGCGGGTACGCCGCCGGCCGGAGACCGTCGTGTCCACAACGCGGTGACGAACGTCCTCGCATACGGGGAGCAGAAGAGGAGCGGTGACCAGACCCCGAAATGCCGACGGCAGAAGCGCCACCAAGGACCGAGGGGCTGTTCCCGCACCGATGTCGCCCGGCGCAGCGCGGTGCGCACCGTGATCCCGGTGGCCCGGGACGTGCCGGGGGCGAACGGCGGGTGGTCGTCGCACACACCCACGTGCCCCGGAGCCAGCAGAACCGGGACGCCGGCCCTGCGTGCCCGCAGTCCGTAGTCGCTGTCCCCCATACGGTGCGGGAATCCGGGGTCCAGGTCTCCAAGTGCCCCTCGTGCCGCCCGGGTGACCAGAACCGCGTTGCCGTTGCAGGAGTCGCAGGCCAGGGGCCGACGGGGGTCCGGTTCGACCCGCTCGAGACGCGGCGGGCGCCAGCGGGCGCGAAGGAGCCGGTAGCCGCCGTAGGTGGTGCGGCTGCCGTCGGCGGAGAGCATGGCGCCGACGACCACGGACGCCCGTTGGAGCGGGGCGGCGGTGTGCATCAGCACGGCGAGCGCGTTCACGGAGAGGACCACGTCATCGTTGAGCCACAGCACGTGAGCGCCGGGGTCCGCGCGCGCCGCCGCCATGGCCGTGCCCGTGCCCCAGTACACACCGGGATCCGCCCTGACCACATCGGTGCCCGGAAAGGCGGCGCGTACGGCGGCGCCCGTTCCGTCGGTACTTCCGGCGTCGACGAGGTGCACGGTCAGGGACGTCCCGGGCGGCAGACCGGTCTGCCTGTGCAATGACGCCAGGGCCGCCAGAGTGCGCGCCCGGCGATTGTGACAGGTCATCAGGACGGCCACCTTCGGCGGGGCCGGGCTCTCTGTACGCGTCACCGCCCGACCAACTCCGGCGCCGTCGGAGCGGCGGGCGCGCCGACGGAGACGGCAGGCGCCGGTGACAGGGCCGCGATCTCGGCGTCGACCATGAGCCGGGCCAATTCCGGAGCGCGCACGGCCGGGCGCCATCCCAGGACCCGCTCGGCCTTGGAGGCGTCTCCGACGAGGTCGTCCACCTCGGTCGGCCTCAGATAGCGCTCGTCGAAGCGCACATGGTCGCGCCAGTCGAGGCCGACGTGGGCGAAGCACTGCTCGACGAAGTCGCGCACGCTGTGGCTGACGCCGGTGGCGACCACGTAGTCGTCGGGTTCGTCCTGTTGCAGCATCCGCCACATCGCCTCGACGTATTCCGCCGCGTATCCCCAGTCCCGTCGGGCGTCGAGGTTGCCCAGGTAGACGACGTTCTCCAGGCCGGCCTTGATGCGTGCGGCGGCCGTGGCCACCTTGCGGGTGACGAAGGTCGGGCCGCGGCGAGGAGACTCGTGGTTGAACAGGATGCCGTTGACGGCGTACATCCCGTACGCCTCCCGGTAGTTGCGCGTCGCCCAGTACGCGTACACCTTGGCGACCCCGTACGGGGAGCGGGGGTGGAAGGGGGTGCCCTCGTGCTGAGGCGGCGGGGAGGCGCCGAACATCTCGGAGCTGGATGCCTGGTAGAACCGGCAGGGCAGGCCCGTCGTCCTGACGGCCTCGAGCAGCCGCGTGGTGCCCAGCCCGGTGGAATCCCCGGTGAACTCCGGCTCGTCGAAGGACACCCGTACGTGCGACTGGGCAGCCAGATGGTAGACCTCGTCGGGCCTCAGGCGCTCCAGCAGCCCCGCGATCCGGGTGCCGTCGGTCAGGTCGCCGTAGTGCAGGAAGAGGCGTGCCTCGGGGTCGTGCGGATCCCGGTAGAGGTGCTCGATGCGCTGCGTGTTGAAGGTCGAGGCGCGGCGGACGATTCCGTGCACCATATAGCCCTTCTCCAGCAGTAGTTCTGCGAGGTAGGAGCCGTCCTGGCCGGTGATGCCGGTGATGAGCGCCGTCTTGTCCGTCATGCGGACTCCTTTTGCTGGGCTGTGGGGGTGGGAAACACACCTGAGCGGGGGAGGACGGCGGGCACGGCTCACTTCCTCGCGACCAGTGACTTGGGAAGTCCGGCGAAGCGTTCGAACCAGATGCTGGAAGCGGGGAAGTAGGACCGCATCTCTGCCGCGGACAGCAGCTCGACCTCCTGGATGTCGCGGGTGGCCTGCGCACGGCCCGCGCGTGGGACGTGTCCGTGCGGCCAGCGCCGGGACACGGCGACGCGAGCCCGGAACGGGAGCCACTGCAACCCTGGAAACAGCCAATGGGGTTCGACGGGGAAGTAGCGGTAGGGGGTCTGCACCCAGTGGTGGTCCGCGTGGCTGTGCACCGTGTCGGCGAACTGGCGCCGCCGGTAGTGCCCTCCCACGTGCTCCAGGACGGAGTTCGAGTACACGAGGTCGAATCGCCGGGTGACCATGTGCGTCGGCAGCGAGAGGCCGCACGCGTCCCCGACGACCGGCGTGATTCCGGACTCGGCATGCCGGGCAGTGCGCGGGTCGAGGTTGACGGTCACCACGTGCGCCGGCCGAACGGGCGCGCCACGCCAGGCGGTCGGCGTGCCGCCGAGGTCGAGAACGTGCATCTCGGCCAGGTCGGGAAAACATCGCAGCAGTTCGTCCCAGCGCTTCGCGCGAGCCGAGTGGGCAAGGGATCCGGGCCTCGTGGGATCGGCGATCTTCGTCTTCAGCATGCTGCTTCCTCTTGGCCACGTGGCGTGCGGCGCTGTCCGTCACGACGGTCACACGCCTTCTTCTCCGGCAGGGCCGTCAGGACGGACAGGTGCCGCCCGAACTCCGGCACCTCCGGCACCCCGGCAAGAATACGGAAATCGGCGCTATCATCCGCCTCATGCCGTTGTGTCGCGTTTTCAAATGTTGTGTACCGGTGCTGCTCGGCTCATGAGTGGTCCGTTTCCCGGAGCCGCGACAGACGGCGCCCCCTGACACCCCGTCCGCGAAGGAGGGCATCGAGCCCATGAGCGCCTGTACTGATACCGGTGCCGCAGTCCCGGCCGCCTCGGCGGTCCACGCACCCGCCCCGGTGCCGGACGGCAGGGTGCACCGCCCCCTCGACCGCTCGGCGCGCGTGTTCGTGGCCGGAGGCTCCGGGCTGGCCGGTTCGGCCGTGCGCAGGGAACTCCGCCGTGAGGGGTTCACCGATGTGGTCGCGCCGGGCTCTGCGGAGCTGGACCTGAGGGAGCGGCGGGCGGTGTTCGACTGGTTCGCGGCCAGGCGCCCGGACGTGGTGGTGCTGGCCGCGGCGCGGGTGGGCGGGATCAAGGCGAACGCCACCCGGCCTGCCGAGTTCCTCTCCGACAACCTGCGCATCCAGGTGAACGTGCTGGACGCGGCTCTGGAGCGCGGGGTGGAGCGGCTGCTGTTCCTGGGCTCCAGTTGCATCTACCCGAAGTTCGCCGAGCAGCCGATCCGCGAGGAGGCGCTGCTGACGGGGCCTTTGGAGCCGACCAACGACGCCTACGCCATCGCCAAGATCGCCGGCATTCTGCACGTGCAGGCGGTACGGCGCCAGTACGGGCTGCCCTGGATCTCCGCCATGCCGACCAACCTGTACGGGCCGGGCGACAACTTCCACCCCGAGCGCTGTCATGTGCTGCCGTCCCTGATCCGGCGCTTCCACGAGGCGGAGAAGTCGGGCGCGGGAAGGGTGGTGAACTGGGGCAGCGGTACACCCCGTCGGGAGTTCCTCCATGCGGACGATCTGGCCCGGGCCTGCCTGCACCTGATCGAGCACTACGACGCGGACGCCCCGGTCAACGTCGGCACCGGCACGGACCTGACCATCCGGGAGCTGGCGGAGCTCGTCGCGGACGTCGCAGGGTACCGGGGGAGCGTCGAGTGGGACACGAAGCAGCCGGACGGCACTCCGCGCAAGCTCCTTGACGTTTCCCGGCTCACCACGCTCGGCTGGACTCCTCGTATCGGCCTGCGGGAAGGGATCACCCGGACGTACGCCTGGTACGTGGACAACCTCGGTTCCGGCACGCTGCGGCACTGAGGGTCTCCGCGGCGGCCGGAGCCGGGGCCGAAGGTGAGTCGCCCCCGTGAGGGGGCAGTGGCAGTCGGACGTCCGGCGCGAATTCGCCGACCTCGCGCGGTCGCAGCCCTCGGGGACGAATTCCCCTGGCATCGCGGGGTGCCGGTTACCTCACCGGTCTCGGGCCGCCTGGGTTCGGTGCCTTCCCGAGGAGCCTGCCTCAGGCGGCCCGGGCCGCGACGGCCTCAGCGGGTACTCCGGCGGCCATGTGACGTGACCCGCCGGAGTACCCGCTAGCGGCCGCCGGTCCCCGGCTTCGCGACTGTCCCCTCGGCGAGGTGGTCAGCCACGCTGTCGGCGCCGGACGGTCACCATCGTGCCGCCGCCGAGCGCCAGCAGTGCTGCCGTTCCGCCCAGCAGGGTGAACGAGTTCTTGTCACCGGTGTTGCTCAGTTGCGGCTTGTACGAGCGAACCTTGATCACAGCCTGAAGGGCCCGCTTCGACTTCTGTCCCTTGAGGCGGAAGACGTGCCAACCCGGCTCCGTCCACCTGGGGATGGTGACAGTGCCCTTCACTGTGCCGTTGGCGTTGGCGGTGAAGTGGCCGATTTGGAACGGCTTCGAGTACAGGAAGGCGTTCACCCCCTCGTTCGGAGCGAACCCGGTTCCTGTGAAGTCGAGGTCCTCTCCTGCGCTGACGGTGGTGGCGCTGAGGGTCAGCTCCGGGGGATTGGGTGGATACGGCTGGGAGTGAGCAGGTTGGGCCCCAATGGCAGGGACTGCGGCCAGGACAGCAGTGGCTGCCACGGTCGCGAAGGCGGCACGACACTTCGATGACGCCGTCATCGCATTCACGCTCCTCCGGTGGATATAGGCGACGGCATGGTTCGACCCCGAGTACGGTATGTGCATAGATAGCACCCGACGGTACTTCTTAAGCCCTTTTGAAAGACATGCCGCCTTATGGCGTATGCAGATCACTGCCTCGCCTGGCGTGAGCCCTGGACGCGACACCCGTGCGGGCGCTGCGGCCACCCGGCGGACGTGCCGATGATGATGGGCCCGCGCCGCATGTCCTGATCTCCTCTTTCTCCCTGCCTGGAGGGTGCGTGCCCCCGTTCCGCGTACTCGTGGTCTGCACCGGCAACCTCTACCGCTCTCCGCTTGCCGAGTGCCTGCTCAGGCACCAGCTGCTCGAGCATCGGCAAGTGATCCACGTGAGCAGTGCCGGCACCCGGGCCGTCGTGGGTGTGCCTGCGGCGGCTGCTGTCACCTCCTTCCTCGCCGGACGCGGCCTGCAGCCCTGCGGGGTGGGCTCCCGCCGGCTGACCGAGGGCCTGGTCGAGAATGCGGACCTGGTGCTGGGCGCCGCGCGGGAGCATCGTGAGGCCGCGGTGCGGCTCTCCCCCGTGCGTGCGTTGTCCCGTGCGTTCACCTTCCGTGAGTTCGTCCGGCTGGCGCGGTCCGAGGACGCCGCGGGCACGCTGGATCCGGCCGCACGGTTTGCCGCCCTCGTACGGGGCGCGGCCGCTCGCCGTGGTGCCGTGTCGGCCCGTATGGGTGATGTGGATGTGAAAGACCCTCTTGGCGAACCCCCGCCCCAAGTGCAGCAGTGCCTGGTGCAGATCGAGGAGGCCGTGGAGCGGATCGCCGCGCTCGTGGCGCCCGGACGGCATCGGTCTTCGTCGGCTGCCGGCCGGGCCGGGCCCGGGAGGTGGCCGTAGCGGACCGCGGGGGTGCCGTACGGTGCGGCCGCACCCTGCTCAGGCCCGAGCGGCGTGATGAGGGCGGGCATCCTTCTTGACGTGCCCATGGTGTGTCAGTTTCCTGGGAAGTGCGCGGCATGGGTGGGAGCGCTCCCAACCGTTCCGGGGCCGCGCCTCCCCGAGAGGAAGCAGCCATGTTCCGCACTCTGCGAAGAGCGCTGTGCGTCGCCGCGGCGCTCCTGTTACCCCTGGCCGGTACGCAGTCGTCGGCATTCGCCGACGTCGACGCGCAGGCAGGTGCCGGCTACTGGCACACCAGTGGCCGGCTGATCCTGGACGCGGCCGGACAGCCCGTCCGTATCGCCGGCATCAACTGGTTCGGCTTCGAGACCGCCAGCCACGTCGTCCACGGCCTGTGGGCCCGCGACTACAAGAGCATGATCGACCAGATGAAGTCGCTGGGCTACAACACCATCCGCATGCCCTACAGCGACGACATCCTCAAGCCCGGCACCATGCCGGACAGCATCAACACCGACGGCAAGAACACGGACCTGGGCGGGCTGACGTCCCTCCAGGTCCTGGACAAGATCGTCGCCTATGCCGGCCAGTCCGGCCTCAAGATCGTCCTGGACCGGCACCGCCCGGACGCGGCGGGCCAGTCGGCCCTCTGGTACACGGCGTCGGTCCCCGAGTCGACGTGGATCACCAACCTCAAGGCCCTGGCGACGCGTTACAAGGGCAACCCCACCGTCGTCGGCATCGACCTGCACAACGAGCCCCACGACCCGGCCTGCTGGGGCTGCGGCGACACCTCCCGCGACTGGCGCCTCGCCGCCCAGCGCGCGGGCAACGCGGTCCTGTCGGCCAACCCCGAGCTGCTGGTCATGGTCGAGGGCGTGCAGTCGCACAACGGCGTGAACGGCTGGTGGGGCGGCAACCTCATGGGCGTGGCCCAGTACCCGGTCCAACTGGACGTCCCCAACCGGCTGGTGTACTCGGCGCACGACTACGCGACATCGGTGGCGCAGCAGTCCTGGTTCTCCGACCCGTCCTTCCCCGCGAACATGCCGGGGATCTGGGACAAGTACTGGGGCTACATCTTCAAACAGAACATCGCCCCGGTGTGGCTCGGCGAGTTCGGTACGACGCTCCAGCCGTCGGTGGACCAGAAGTGGCTGGCCGAGCTGGTGAAGTACCTGCGTTCGACGTCGGCGTACGGTGCCGACGGCTTCCACTGGACGTTCTGGTCCTGGAACCCCAACTCCGGTGACACGGGCGGCATCCTGAAGGACGACTGGCAGACGGTCGACACGGCGAAGGACGCCTACCTGGCGTCCGTCAAGGCCCCGGGCTTCGACGCGGGCGGACCCGGTCCGGGCGACCCCGGTGACCCGGGTGGCGGGAACGCGACCTGCACCGCCGCCTATACCGTCAGCAGCGACTGGGGCGGCGGCTTCAACGCCGAGGTGAAGGTGACCAACGCGGGCACGCTGCCGCTGAAGTCCTGGAAGGTGACCTGGACCTGGAGCGGCTCCCAGAAGGTCACGAGCATGTGGAACGCCTCGCACACCCAGAGCGGGGCGACCGTCACGGCGGTCAACGCCGCGCACAACGGGAGTGTCCCGGTGGGCGGTTCGGCGAGCTTCGGCCTGGGCGGCGCGCCCGGGGGCGGGGCTGTGCCGAGTGTGAGTTGCACGGCCACGTGAGCACGGCGTGAGGTGGGGCGCCCGGTGGAGGCCGGGCCCCCGCGGTCCGGCTCGCCTGTCCGATATCGCTAGAACACCCCGTTTTTGAAGGCTTCCTGAGAGCGGGCTGTGCCTCGATTTGGTCAAGTCTTGCTCGAATTCGTACATGCGCGGTGCGCTCTTCCGAAACGATGCGGCACGGCCCGTGTCACTCGCGGGCCTGACCCCCCTCACCGTTGCGAGAGAACTCCACATGAGAAGAAGCGCAGCCGTCCTGTGCGGCGCCACGGTCGTTCTGGCCGGGACACTCACCGCCGCCCCCGCCAACGCCAGCGCGTCACACTCCGCGAACACCGCCCTGACGACCGCCGCCGCGAAGATCACCTGGAAGAAGTGCGGGACGGACGACACCCCGACGCTCCAGTGCGGCTCGGTGAAGGTGCCGCTCGACTACGCGAAGCCGCGAGGGAAGCAGATCACGCTGGCTCTCTCCCGCGTGCCGCACACCGCGCCGAAGTCCCAGGGCCCGTTGCTCGTCAACCCCGGCGGCCCCGGTGGCAGCGGCCTGTCGCTGGCTTCGTTCGTCGCGTCGTCCCTGCCCAAGGCGGTCGCCGCCCAGTACGACGTCATCGGCTTCGACCCGCGCGGAGTGGGGCAGAGCCAGCCCGCCCTGGACTGCAAGCCGGGCCACTTCGACCCCGTGCGCCCCGACTCCGTGCCGAGCACACCGGCACTGGAGAAGGCCAACCTCGCGCGCGCCAAGTCCTTCGCCAAGGCCTGCGGCACGAAGTACAAGGACGTCCTGCCGTACATCGACACGGTCAGCGCCGTGAAGGACATGGACTCGATCCGCAAGGCCCTCGGCGCACCGAAGATCAACTACTTCGGCTACTCGTACGGCACCTACCTGGGCGCGGTCTACGCCAAGCTGTTCCCCGAGCGGGTGCGGCGCCTGGTGCTGGACTCGATCGTCGACCCGACCGGTGTCTGGTACGACGACAACATCCAGCAGGACTACGCCTTCGACAAGCGTCACAAGGCGTTCACGGCGTGGATAGCCAAGTACGACTCCACGTACAAGCTCGGCACGAACCCGAAGAAGATCGAGGCCAAGTGGTACGCCATGCGGGCGGCCCTGGCCAAGAAGCCCGCCGGTGGCAAGGTGGGCGCCTCCGAGCTGGAGGACATCTTCATACCGGGCGGCTACAACAACGCCTACTGGCCCACGCTCGCCCGGACGTTCGCGGCCTACGTCAATAACCACGACACCGCCGCGCTGGTCAAGGCCTACGACAACATCGCGGCGATCGACGCCTCCGGCGACAACGGCTACAGCGTCTACACGGCGGTGCAGTGCCGTGACGCGTCCTGGCCGCGTGACTGGAAGCAGTGGCGCAAGGACAACTGGGCGGTCTACGAGAAGGCCCCGTTCATGGCCTGGAACAACGCCTGGTACAACGCGCCGTGCGCGTTCTGGCCGACGAAGACGCTGAAGCCGGTGAACGTCGCCAACAGCAAGCTCCCGCCGGTGCTGCTGTTCCAGGCGACGGACGACGCGGCCACCCCCTACCAGGGCGGCGTCACCATGCACCGGCTGCTGAAGGGCTCCAGCCTGGTGGTGGAGCAGGGCGGCGGCAACCACGGCATCACGCTGAGCGGCAACGCCTGTCTCGACAAGCACCTCGCCACGTACCTGACCAACGGCAAGGTCCCGCACGGCAACGGCGTGGCGGACGCGGTGTGCAAGAAGACCGCCGACCCGAAGCCGCAGCCGGCGACGCAGAAGGCACCGAGCACGCTGCAGCCCGCCGTCGCGGCGGTCGGCGACAGCCTGCGGGGGATTCTGGGGTTCGGACGCTGAGCGCCTCGGTGACCCAGGTCTGACGGGAGGACACGGGGGCGCCCGGCGATACGTGCCGGGGCCCCTACGGCCTGTCGTTTGGGCTGATGTGTGCGTGGTTGCCGCCGACCGGGCTGATGTCCAGACGGCGAAGTACCTCCTTGACGCTGGAGGACACCGCCACCACCTCGCGGAGC
>NZ_JBEXSH010000214.1:7734-11254 GCF_040613555.1 Streptomyces sp. NPDC006265 | reverse complement strand
GTTGGGGGTGCGGGCCGGGCAGCGCGACGCGGCGGAGATCCATCAGAAGGGCCCTAGCCGTCCGCCCGGGCCGCCGCGAGCAGCTCCTCCGCGTGCGCCCGGGCCGTCTCGGAGTCCTCCTGGCCGGCGAGCATCCGGGACAGCTCCCTCACCCGGTCCTCGCCTTCGAGGACCTTGACGCCCGAGCGGGTCACGGACCCGTCGTTGGTCTTCTCGACCAGCAGCTGCCGGTCGGCGAAGGCGGCCACCTGGGGCAGGTGCGTCACGACCACGACCTGCGCGCTCTTCGCCAGTCGTGCGAGCCGTCGGCCGATCTCGACCGCCGCCTTGCCGCCGACCCCGGCGTCGACCTCGTCGAAGAGGTACGTCGGCACGGGATCCGTCCCCGCGAACACGACCTCCACGGCCAGCATCACCCGCGACAGCTCGCCGCCGGACGCGCCCTTGGCGAACGGCCGGGGCGGCGCGCCCGGGTGCGGGGCGAGCAGCAACTCGACCTCGTCGGCGCCCGCGGGGCCGCAGGCGACGGGACGGCCGCCGACCTCGACGCCCTCGGGGTCCTCGGTCTGCCGGATGTCGAAGGACACGCGCGCGTGCGGCATGGCGAGCGAGGCCAGCTCGGCGGTCACGGCGGCGGCGAACCGCTCGGCGGCCTCCGTCCGGGCGTCCGTCAACGCCTGCGCCAGCCCGCCCAGTTCCGACCGCAGGGCGTCCCGCTCGGTGGTCAGCTCCCCGATCCGCTCGTCGTCGCCGTCGAGTTCGGTCAGCCGGGCGGCGCTCTGCTCGGCCCACGCCAGCACGGTGGCGATGTCCTCGCCGTACTTGCGCGTCAGCCCGGTGAGCGCGGCCCGCCGCTCCTCGACGGCCGCCAGCCGCAGCGGATCGGCGTCCAGGTCGTCGGCGTACCCCGCCAGGTCCCCTGCCGCGTCACGGAGCAGGATCCCGATCTCCCCGATGCGGTCCGCGAGCGCGGCCAGCGCCGGATCGTGCGACCGTACGGCGTCCAGGGCCCGCTGGGAGCCCGCGACGAGCGTCCCGGCGTCGACGCCCTCCGGGTCCTCGGGATTGCCCGCGAGGGCGGCGTGCGCGGCCGCTGCGGCGGACGCCAGCGCCTCGGCGTGCCCGAGCCGCTCGGCCTCCTCGGCCAGCTCCACGTCCTCACCGGCACGGGGTTCGACGGCGGCGATCTCGTCGAGTCCGAAGCGCAGCAGGTCGGCCTCCTGGGCCCGTTCACGCGCCCGGGTGGTGATCTCGTCGAGTTCGGCGGAGACGGCCCGCAGCCGCTTGTACGCCTCGCCGTACTTGGCCAGCGGCCCGCCGACCGCGTCGCCCGCGTACCGATCGAGCGCCTGCCGCTGCCGGGACAGCTTGAGCAGCCCCTGCTGGTCGGTCTGCCCGTGCACGGCCACCAGCTCGTCGGCGAGCTCGGCCAGCACGCCCACGGGCACGCTGCGCCCGCCCAGGTGCGCCCGGGAGCGTCCCTCGGCGGAAACGGTACGGCTGATCAACAGGGCCCCGTCGTCGAGCTCGGCCCCGGCCTCCTCGGCGCGTACCGCGGCCGTGGCGTCGCGGGGGACGGTGATCCGCCCCTCCACGACGGCCTTGCCGGCCCCGATCCGCACGAGTGCGGGGTCGGCCCGCCCGCCCAGCAGCAACCCCAGGCTGGTGACCACCATGGTCTTGCCCGCACCCGTCTCACCGGTGACCGCGGTGAATCCCGGCGACAGCTCGACCACAGCGTCGTCGATCACGCCCAGCGACCGTATCCGCATCTCCTCCAACACGGACACGACCTTACGAGGTCCGGGCCGGCAATTGCGACCGGCCCACCCCTGTCACCCACGCGAGTGCACCGCCCTCTGCTTGCGGGCGCGGGGCGGTATCGATGTGCGGCTCCACCGCGCGGGCGCGACAAGCCACAGGATCACCCGCATCCGCCGCCGACGAACGGCCACCCCTAATGAGGGGCGCCCCGCCACCCGGAAACAGGCAGCGCGAACTTGGCCACCAGCCGGTCCGTGAACGACGCGTGATGCAGCCGGGCCAGCCGAACCGGCACCGCTCCCCGCCGCACCTCGACCCTCGCACCCGGCGGCAGCTCCACGGTCCGCCGCCCGTCGCACCACAGCACACCCGGCGGAATGTGGGGCAGAACCTCCACAGCCAACACGGAATCCGGCGATGTCACCAGCGGCTTCGCGAACAGCGCGTGCGCGGAGATCGGCACCATCAGCAGCGCCTCGACCTCCGGCCACACCACCGGCCCGCCCGCCGAGAAGGCGTACGCCGTCGACCCCGTGGGCGTCGCGCAGACGATCCCGTCACAGCCGAACCCCGTCACCGGCCGCCCGTCGATCTCCAGGACGATCTCCAGCATCCGCTCGGCGGACACCTTCTGCACGGCCGCCTCGTTCAGCGCCCAGTCCGTGTGCACGATGTCCCCGTTGCGGTGCACGACGACGTCGACGGTCATCCGCTCCTCGACCTCGTACGCCTTGGTCACCACCCGGTCGACGACCTTGTCGAGGTCGTCCCGCTCGGCCTCCGCGAGGAACCCGACGCGCCCGAGGTTGACGCCGAGCATCGGCACGCCCGACGCCCGCGCGAACTCGGCGCCGCGCAGCAGCGTGCCGTCGCCGCCCAGCACGATGAGCAGCTCACACCCGTCGAGACACTGCGGAGTGGCCTCCTTGACCAGCTCCACCTCCGCCGGCAACGGCAGATCGCGTGCCTCGGCCTCCAGGACGCGCACGCCCAGGCCGGAGCGCAGCAGCCCCTTCACCACGAGCTCGGCACTGCGCACGGCCGCGGGCCGGCCCGTGTGGGTGAGCAGGAAAACAGTACGAGCTCGGTTCTCGGTCAACGCGGCCCCTCCGCCACTGCACGGTCTGCCTCGGCCGGGTCCAGTGCCGGTGCCCCGGACCGCAGCCACAAGAAGTATTCGACATTCCCCGACGGCCCGGGCAGCGGACTGGCCGTCACGCCCTTCACCCCGAGCCCCAGCCCCCAGGCCTTCTCGGCCACCCCCCGTACCGCTTCGGCCCGCAGCTGGGTGCTGCGCACCACTCCCCCGCTGCCGAGGCGCTCCTTGCCCACCTCGAACTGCGGCTTGACCATCATCACCAGGTCGGCGTCCGGCTTCACGCACCGCACCAAGGCGGGCAGGACCAGCCCGAGCGGGATGAAGGACAGATCCCCCACGACAAGATCCACTGGCTCCCCATCGATCGCTTCAAGCGTCAACTCGCGTACGTTCGTACGGTCCTTGACGGTGACGCGTTCATCCTTCTGGAGGGACCACGCGAGTTGTCCGTATCCGACGTCCACGGCGACGACGTGGGCGGCGCCCGCCCGCAGCAGGACGTCGGTGAAACCGCCGGTGGAAGCACCCGCGTCGAGCGCCCTGCGCCCCTCGACGGCCAGCCCCTGCGGCCCGAACACGGCGAGCGGGCCGGCCCGGGTGTGGCCGCCCCGCGGGACGTAGTGCGGGGGGGTGTGGGCCTGGGGCACCCCGCTTGCG
>NZ_JBEXSH010000214.1:0-7724 GCF_040613555.1 Streptomyces sp. NPDC006265 | reverse complement strand
GTGTTCGCCTCCGGCCACGGCGACGAGGAGTCGCTGGCCGGTGAGAAGACGTAGTCCGGGTCGCTGTCGTCCTGGGTCACCACGATCGCGGCCGCGGTCTCCACCTGCGTGGCGGGTTTGGTCGCGACGGTCTTGCCGACGCAGACCCGTCCCGCGGCGATCAGCTGCGCGGCGTGCTCACGCGAACGCGCGAGCTTCCGGCGGACCAGCTCCGCGTCCAGACGGCGACGTGCGACTCCTGCCACGTTCGGTTCAGCTCCTGTGCTCGTAAGGCGATCGAGGGGGGTGACCCGAAGGGTCTCGTTGCGGGGTGGTGGTCGGGTGACGGGCGGGAGCCGGAGGTCCCGGGCGGGCGTCGAGCGCGGTGAGCGCGTCGCGCAGCCCCCGGTGTACATCCTCGTACACCGCGACATGCCCGTCCGTGGCGAGGTGGTCCGCGTCGCCGAGCCGGTCCAGGGCGGCGTCCACCTCGGCGTCGCCTGTGGGCGTGCGGGGCACGTTCAGGGGAGCGGGGGCGGCGGGGTCGTGCACCGGCTCCGCCTCCGCCTCCGGCGGGGCCTCGGGAACTGCGTCGTCCATGCCCCGACGCTACCGCGAACCGCTGCGGTACCGTCGACCGCGATGGCCACGATCGAGGAGTGCCGCAGCGCACTCGACAAGCTCTCGGACAGCATGCAGCGCGCCGAAGGGGACGTTCGCGACGCCGCGGCTCTCGACCGCTCGGTGAGCTGCCACATCACGGACCTCGACGTCACCTTCGTCGGCCGGATGCGGGGCGGGCGGATCGAGGTGCACGACACCACGCCCGGCCCGCCGCCCGGCAAGGCCGAGATCAGACTCTCCATGAGCGGCGACGACCTGGTGGCGCTGGTCGGCGGCGAGCTGAACTTCGCCAAGGCCTGGGGCTCGGGCCGGGTCAAGCTGCACGCGGGCGTGCGCGACCTGTTCCAGCTCAGGAAGCTTCTGTAGCCGCGGCCTTCCCGACCGCGGCTACGGCGCGGACCTTGCGGGCCGCCGGCACCACCAGCGGTGTGCCCGTCTCCGGGTCGTCGATGACCTGGCAGCGCAGTCCGAAGACCTCCTCGACCAGTTCCGCCGTGACGATGTCCTTCGGCGCGCCCTCGGCGATCATCCGGCCCTCGCGCAGCGCGATCAGGTGGCTGGCGTAGCGGGCGGCGTGGTTCAGGTCGTGCAGCACGGCGACGAGTGTGCGCCCCTGCTCCTCGTGCAGCTCGGCGCACAGGTCCAGGACGTCGATCTGGTGCTGGATGTCCAGATACGTCGTCGGCTCGTCGAGCAGCAGCAGCGGCGTCTGCTGGGCGAGGGCCATGGCGATCCACACGCGCTGACGCTGGCCGCCGGAGAGTTCGTCGACGTAGCGGTCGCCGAGTTCGGCGACGCCCGTCTGCCGCATGGACTCCTGGACGACCCGCTCGTCCTCCGTCGACCACTGGCGCAGGATGCCCTGGTGCGGGTAGCGGCCGCGGCCGACGAGGTCGGCGACCGTGATGCCGTCGGGTGCGACGGAGGCCTGGGGCAGCAGGCCGAGGGTCCGAGCGACCTTCTTCGCGGGCATCGACTGGATGACGTTCCCGTCCAGCAGCACCCGGCCCTCGCTCGGCTTGAGCATCCGCGACAGCGCCCGCAGCAGGGTCGACTTGCCGCACGCGTTGGGGCCGACGATCACCGTGAACGACTGGTCGGGTATCTCCACCGAGAGTTGCTCGGCGATGACCCGCCGGTCGTAGGCGAGGGTGACGTTCTCGGCGGACAGGCGGTTCACGGGGCTCCTTCGGTTGTTCAGTCCGCTGCTGGTGCTGCTCTCGGCGCTCTTGCCCGCCCTCATATCCGGCCCGCCCTGCGCTCGCTGACCAGCAGCCACAGCAGGTAGACCCCGCCGAGCACGCCGGTGACCACGCCCACGGGCAACTGCTCGGCGCCGAACGCCCGCTGCGAGACCCAGTCGGCGACGACCAGCAGGGTGGCGCCCATGCACAGCGAGGACAGCAGGTTCGGCCCGGGTGCGCGGGTCAGGCGCCGGGCCAGCTGCGGCGCGGTGAGCGCGACGAAGCTGACGGGACCCGCCGCGGCGGTGGCGGACGCGGTGAGCAGCACGGCCGCCACCATCAGCAGCAGCCGCACGCGTTCGACCCGCACCCCGAGGGCGTACGACACGTCGTCGCCCATCTCCATCATCCGCAGCCCGCGCGCGTTGACGAGGACGAGCGGCACCAGCACGGCGGTCAGCGCGAGCAGCGGCCACACCTGGTCCCAGTCCCGGCCGTCGAGGGACCCGGCCATCCACACGACCGCGCGGGTCGCGTCCACGATGTCGGACTTGGTGAGCAGATAGCCGTTGACCGCCGTGACGATCGCTGAGACGCCGATTCCGACCAGCACCAGCCGGTAGCCGTGCACCCCCCGCTTCCAGGCGAGCACATAGATGGCGAGGCCGGTCACCAGACCGCCCACCAGCGCCCCGGCGGCGACCTCGTTGGCGCTGCCGGAGCTCAGCACGATCACCGCGAGGGCGCCGGCCGTCGCCCCCTGCCCGAGTCCGAGCACGTCCGGACTGCCCAGCGGGTTGCGGGAGATGGCCTGGAACAGCGCGCCCCCGAGTCCGAGCGAGGCGCCGACCAGCAGCCCGACCAGGACCCGCGGCAGCCGCAGCTCGTTGACGATGAACTCCTGGCCCGGGTTGCCCTCGCCGACCAGCGTCCGCAGCACGTCGCCGGCCGGGATCGGGAAGTCGCCGGTGCCGATGAGCACGACGCTCGCCGCGAGCGCCGCGACGAGCAGCAGGAACACCACGGTGACGGCTCGCACGTCCAGGCGTATCGAGAGCCCGCCCGGGGTCCGCACGGCACGGTTGGTGGTCTTCACAGCTGCGCCGTCCTCCGCCTTCGTACGAGAAAGATGAACACCGGTCCGCCGAGGATCGCGGTGACGATGCCCACCTGGAGCTCCGAGGGCCGGGCCACGATCCGGCCGATGACGTCGGCGCCGAGCAGCAGCACGGGCGAAAGGATCGCCGCGTAGGGCAGGATCCAGCGCAGGTCGGGTCCGGTGAACGAGCGCACGACGTGCGGCACCATCAGCCCGACGAACACGATCGGCCCGCAGGCGGCGGTCGCGGCCCCGCACAGCACGGTCGCGGCCAGCATGGACAGCGCCCGCGTCCGGTTGAGGTTGGCACCGAGCGCCTTGGCTGTGTCGTCGCCCATGGCCATGGCGTTGAGCGGCCGGGCCAGGGCGAGCGCCATGACCGTGCCGGCCAGCAGGAACGGCAGGACCTGCGTGATGGTCGAGTCGGTGGCCGAGGCCAGCGAACCGACCGTCCAGAAGCGCATCTTGCCGAGCGCCGCCTCGTCCATGATCATCACGGCCTGGAGGTAGCCGTACAGCGCCGCACTGATGGCCGTGCCGGCGAGCGCGAGCCGTACCGGCGTCGCGCCCCGGCTGCCGCCGAGGAACCAGACCAGCGCCCCGACCGCGGCCGCGCCGAAGAACGCGAACCAGACGTAGCCGCTGAGGGAGGTGACTCCGAAGTACGTGATGGCCGTGACGACCGCGGCCGACGCTCCCGCGTTGATGCCGAGCAGTCCTGGATCGGCCAGCGGGTTGCGCGTGAGGGCCTGCAGGACCGCCCCGGCCAGGCCGAGAGCGGCACCGGCGAGCAGTCCGAGCAGCGTCCGCGACAGCCGTTCCGCCACGACGACGTCCCCGTAGGTCCCCGAGTCCTCGGCAAGGCCGTGCCAGACCTGCCCGAGTGACAGCTCTTTCGCTCCGATCGCGATGCTCGCCAGCGCGACGAGCACCAGGATCGCCACGGACAGGAGGAGCCCGAAGACTCGGGCCGCCCGTCGGGTCGGGGGCGCGGGGGCGGGGGCGGTCTCCGCGCGCTGTTCGGGGGGACTCTCGACCAACACCCAGTTAGGTTAGCCTACCCTCGCATTCGAGCAAGATTGGGATTCCCGACCCTGCCCCGAGCGCTCCGTCTCCGCCCCGGGTGCCCAGCCCGCGTCGAGTACCCGGCCGCGCACCACAGGCACTGACGGGCGCTCAGTGACCCGAGCCGCGGGCGCTGACAGGCACTCAGAGACCCAGCCGTGCCAGCGACTTCCCCCCGTCCAGCTCGCACACACCCTCACCGGCCGCCGTCCACGCCACGGCGCACAGCGCGCGCAGGCCGTCCAGAGCCTCACCCTCTCCGTCGAGCTCCAGCCGCTCCGCCCCGGCCGTCGCCGTCCAGCCACCGCACCGGAACCCACCCTCGCCCGCCTCGACGACGTCCGGCTGACCGCCGAGCATCCCGCGCAGATCGGCGTCCACATACGTCGGCCGGTGCTGCGGGGGCGCGGCCAGCAGTTGCGCGCCGTCGGTCACTCCGGTCAGGACGAGCAGCGAGTCGACCTCGCCGTTGAACGCGCCTTCGATGTCCGTGTCCAGCCGGTCCCCGACCACCAGCGGCCGCCGCGCGCCGGTGCGCAGGATGGTCTCCCGGTGCATGGGAGGCAGCGGCTTGCCCGCGACCTGCGGCTCCGCACCCGTGGCGATCCGAACGACCTCCACCGCGGCTCCGTTGCCCGGTGCGATCCCGCGCCCGCTCGGAATCGTCAGGTCGGTGTTGGACGCGAACCACGGCACACCGCGCGCCACCGCGTAGGAGGCCTCGGCGAACCGGCCCCACGGCAGATCGGGCCCGCCGAACCCCTGCACCACCGCCGCCGGATCGTCGTCCGCCGACTCCACGGGCACCAGCCCGCGCTCCCGCAACGCGACGCGCAGCCCCTCACCGCCGATCACCAGCACGCGGGCGCCCTGCGGCACCTGCTCGC
This sequence comes from Streptomyces sp. NPDC006265, assembly GCF_040613555.1. NCBI lineage: Bacteria > Bacillati > Actinomycetota > Actinomycetes > Kitasatosporales > Streptomycetaceae > Streptomyces > Streptomyces sp. NPDC006265. The sequence continues at coordinate 2,886 of NZ_JBEXSH010000214.1, read as the reverse complement.
TGATCAGCCGCGCGACCGCCTGCGCCGAGGTGATGACGTCCTCCGCGCCCGTCGGTATCCCCAACTCGCTCAGATGCTCGGCCACGGTGTCCGGGGTCCGCAGGGCGTTGTTCGTCACGTACGCCAGGCGCATACCGCCCTCCCGGGCGGTTGCCAGCGACTCGACCGCGTGCGCGATCGCGTTCCCGCCCGCGTACACGACACCGTCCAGATCGAGCAGGGCCGTGTCGTACGCCTCGCTCAGGGCCTGCCCACTGGCCTCGGGCCTCGTCCTGACGCTCCGGCTCATCCCGCATCGCTCCTCGTTCGACGGCTTTCCCCCGATCATCCCCCATGCCACCGACAGCCGTACGATGCCCTGATGAAGACAGCAGGTCACTCGGAGGCAACGGCGCACCGAGGCCTGGAACTCACCCCGTTCCGAGGCCTTCGTTACGACCCCGACCGGGTCGGCAGCCTTGCCGCCGTCACATCCCCGCCGTACGACGTCGTGGTGCGTCCCGACGGCCTGCACCACCTCGAGTCCGCCGACCCGCACAACATCGTCCGCCTGATCCTCCCCCAGGCCGCCACGCCCAGCGCCCGCAATGAACGGGCCGCAGACACCCTGCGCCGCTGGCTGTCCGAGGGCGTCCTGACCACCGACCCGGAACCCGGCCTCTACGTCTACGAGCAGCAGGACGGCAACGGCATGCTGCAACGCGGCATCATCGGCGCCCTGCGCATCTCGGACCCCGCCGAGCAGGTGGTGCTGCCGCACGAGGACGTCATGCCGCACATCGTCGCCGACCGCGCCGCCCTCATGCGCGCCACCTCGGCCAACCTCGAACCCCTGCTGCTCACCTACCGCGGCGACAGTTCGACGACCACCACGGCGGACCTGATCGAGCGCACCGCCGACCGGCCCCCGCTCCTCGCGACCACCACGGAGGACGGATTCAGCCATCGTCTGTGGTCGGTCACCGCCCCCGACGACCTGACCGCGATCCGGTCGGACCTGGCACGGCACCAGGCTCTCATCGCCGACGGCCACCACCGCTGGGCGACCTACCGCCGCCTTCGCACGGAGCACTCCTCGCCCAGCCCGTGGGACCACGGCCTGGTCCTCCTCGTGGACACGGCCCGCTACCCCCTCCGGGTTCGCGCCATCCACCGTCTCCTGCACGACCTGCCGGTCGGCGACGCCGTGGCCGCCCTGGAAGGCCACTTCCGTGTGCGCCGCCTCGAAGTCCCACTGGCCGAGGCCCTGGAGACGCTGGCCGACGCGGCCTGCGCCGGCAACGCGTTCCTGCTGGCCGGCGACGGCGCCTTCCACCTCGTCGACCACCCGGACCCGGGCCTGCTGGCCCGTACGATCCCCGCCGACCGCCCCGCCGCCTGGCGCACCCTGGACGCGACGGTCCTGCACGCCACGCTCCTCGAGCACGTCTGGCGCATCTCCGAGGATTCCCCCGCCCACATCGCCTACATTCACGACACGGCGGCCACGGTGGAGAAGGCGGAGCGCGACGGCGGCACGGCCGTCCTGATGCACCCGGTCCGCGAGGAGGTCGTCCGCGACCTGGCCCGCCAGGGCGTCACGATGCCCCGCAAGTCGACGTCGTTCGGGCCGAAACCGGCGACGGGTCTGGTACTGCGGGCGCTGGACCTCTGACAGGACGGGATCGGCGCCGACACGACGAAGGGGCGGGACCCCAAGGCCTCACGGCCGGATCCCGCCCCTTCTCCTACGGACGTCAGTCCTTGTCGCTCTCGCCTTCGTTTTCGCCTGCGTCCTCGACCTCGACCTCAACCTCGACCTTGGCCTCGGCCTCGGCCTCGGCCTTGTCCGCCTTCGGCGAGTCCGGAGCCTGGACCTGGTCGTCCTCCTCCGCGTCGCCGACCATCGCGTCCACGAACTCCACGCCGTCCAGCTCGGCGAGCCGGTCCGAGGCGTCGGTGCTGCCGTCGCGGTCGGCCTCGACGGCCTTCGCGAACCACTCCCGCGCCTCGCTCTCCCGTCCGGCGGCGAGCAGGGCGTCGGCGTAGGCGTACCGCAGGCGCGCGGTCCACGGCTGCACGGAGTTGGCGGCCAGCTCCGGGCTCTGCAGCGTCACGATGGCCGCGTCCAGCTGCCCCAGGTCCCGCCGCGCACCGGCCGCGACGAGCCGCATCTCGACCTGCCCCGCCTTGTCGAGCTTGTGCACCTCGGGCGCCCCGGCCATGTCCAGCGCCTTCTCCGGCCGCTCGAGCCCACGCTCGCAATCGGCCATGACGGGCCACAGGTCGATGTTCCCGGTCATCCGCTTCGCGGCCCGGAACTCGGCCAGCGCCTCGCCGTACTTCTGGTTGGCGTACGCGGCGAACCCGGCGGCCTCCCGTACGGCGGCGACACGCGACGCCAGCCGCAGCGCCACCCTGGAGTAGCCGTACGCGCCCTCGGGGTCCTCATCGAGGAGCCGCGCGACCATCACCAGGGTCCTGGCGACGTCCTCCGCAAGCGTCTTGGGCAGGCTCTGCAGCTCCTGCCGTACGTCCTTGTCGATCTCGTCGCCCGTGACGTCCTCGGGGATCGGCAGCCGCTTGATGGGCTCCCTGTCGCGCTCCCGCTCCTCACGGAACCGGCCGGGGCCACCCCGGTCGTCCCGGCCCCGGAAGCCACCCCGGTCGCCGTCACGCCGGAAGCCACCGCGGTCGCCCCGGTCATCCCGTCGGGGACCGCGCCCACCACGGTCGTCACGGCGATCGTCCCGGCCCCGGAAGCCACCGCGGTCGCCCCGCTCACTGCGGTCGCCTCGGTTGTCGTCCCGCCGGAAATCGCCCTCGGGGTGCGCACGGAGTGCCTGGCCGACGCGCTCGACAACCGCGTCGAGTTCGGCGTGTGGGGAGGCATGACGGAGCGGGAGC
>NZ_JBEXSH010000213.1:0-11255 GCF_040613555.1 Streptomyces sp. NPDC006265 | reverse complement strand
GCCATCTACGCCGGCCTCTCCGTCCTCGCGGGCATCGGCGTCATAGCGGCAGCGATCTTCCTGGAACGCGTCTGCAAACTCCCCGAAGACGACGAGAACGACGGCACGGGGGTGGCCCCGACGGTCTGACGCCCCCGGGCTCACCGCCTGCCGAGCGAGATGCCCGTTGACCAGGAAGCCGGGCTGGGAGTCGAGGCGGTAGCTGTAGAGGGCGAAGGGCTTGGCGCCCTCGGCCCTGCGCCGACGGACTTCGCGCACTTCGAGCCAACGGGACTCGTCCGGTTCCAGAGGGTGGTGCTCGGGCTGGAAGGTCCCCCGTGAAGGCCGACTGTCGGCCACGACAAGCTTCGAACTCCTGCCGTTGGTGTAAGGGGTGAACTTGGCTCCGACGACCTGGGCGATGTCCGCTAGAAACGGCCCGTTCGAGCTGACCAGCGAGCGACCAGACCATCTCCGGAACCGATACCCATCGCCATCTGCGTAACCGTCCAGGAAACCGGCGAACGTGGCTTCATCACGAAGCACCACCCGCGGAAAGCTCTGCCTCATGTTGTGGTGCGCATCACCACCGACGTACTGCCGCATGGCGTCACCCAGGTACGACGAAACAACCCGTACTCGAAAACCTGGCCAGTCTCGCTTGAGGTACCCGGACGGTCTGGTGATCGGCTCCAGCGTGGCAGGCAGCCCAGTGGCCGGCGTACCGCGCAGCGAAGTCCTCCTCGTTTACGACGAGGGATACATAGTTCTTGCCGACTGTCCCGTCGGCACAGTAGCTCCGGCGAAGTAGCCGAACTCGTAGCCGGGCTGGATCGTCAGCCGCTCTCGGCACAGCTTCTTCGTATGGGTCCCCGCGACTTCGCACTCTGCCGCGTCTACCCCATCGACGACTTCACGCGCCTTGACTGCCGTCACCTCAACGACGGTCGTCTGCACCGTCCGCTTACCGTCCAGGCTCCACAGCTTGGAGCCCTCTTCAACATTTCTGGCCTGTCAGTCCCCCCGATAACGCTCACGAGTCGCTTACTGCTCAGCCCAGACCTCACCACGATCCCCCTTGATCAGCGATCAACTCCTCTGATCAAGGAAGGTATCGGGCACCAATGACAATCGGGTCAGCGCGCCAGTATCAGGCTCATTGCCTCGGCGCGGGTCGTAGCATCTCGAAGCTGCCCGCGCACTGCAGATGTCGTGGTCTTGGCGCCCGGCTTACGAATCCCGCGCACCGACATGCACATGTGCTCAGCCTCGATGACGACGATCACACCCCGGGCCTCGAGGATCTTCATGAGGGAGTCGGCGATCTGGGTGGTGAGTCGTTCCTGCACCTGCAGACGACGCGCAAACACCTCAACCAGCCGCGCAAGCTTTGAAAGCCCTGTGATCTTTCCACTTTCAGCCGGAATGTACCCAATGTGGGCTACGCCATGAAATGGCAAAAGATGATGTTCACACTGGCTAACGATCTCGATGTCCTTGACCAGGACCATCTCATCATGTCCCAGGTCAAATGTTGTCTTCAGAACTTCCTCAGGCTCCTGCCAGAGCCCTGCAAGCAGCTCCCGATACGCCCGCGCCACCCGCGCCGGCGTCTCCCGGAGGCCCTCGCGGTCGGGGTCCTCGCCGACCGCGATCAGGAGTTCGCGTACGGCGTTCTCGGCGCGCTTCTCGTCGAACTCGCCGATATGGCCGTCGCCGTCCAGCGTCACGGGGTCGGTCATCTGATGCCTCGTTCCTGTGTCCTTCACGGGCGGCCTGCGGAAATGGCGAAAAGCCGCGCCCCCCAGGCTAAAACCTGGGGGGCGTGGCATCCATTCCGGGGCGGTGGGCCGCCGGGAGAGCTCGGTCAGCTCTCGGGGCGGTCCTCCGGGGTCCGCTCGGGCGCCGGGGCGGGCTCCGCCACGGTGCTCTTCGCGGTGGAGATGGCCGGCGTCGCGCCGTTCGCACCGTTCGTCAGGGCCAGCTCCTTGGGGGAGAGGACCGGCGGACGGGTGGACGGCGTGCGGCGGGAGGAGCCGGTCCAGGCGGGCCTGGGCGGGCGCTTGACGATGGGGGCGAAGATCTCGGCGATCTGCTCCTTGCCCAGCGTCTCCTTCTCCAGCAGTTGCAGCACGAGGTTGTCGAGGACGTCGCGGTTCTCGACCAGGATCTCCCAGGCCTCGTTGTGCGCGGTCTCGATGAGCTTCTTGACCTCTTCGTCCACGAGCGCGGCGACCTCTTCCGAGTAGTCGCGCTGGTGAGACATCTCACGGCCGAGGAAGGGCTCGGTGTTGTCGCCACCGAACTTGATCGCGCCGAGCCGCTCGGTCATGCCGTACTGCGTGACCATCGCGCGGGCCAGGCCCGTGGCCTTCTCGATGTCGTTGGCGGCACCCGTGGTCGGGTCGTGGAAGACGAGCTCCTCGGCCGCGCGGCCGCCCAGCATGTAGGCAAGCTGGTCCAGCATCTCGTTGCGCGTGGTGGAGTACTTGTCCTCCTCCGGCAGCACCATCGTGTAGCCGAGGGCGCGGCCTCTCGACAGGATCGTGATCTTGTGGACGGGGTCGGAGTTCGGTGAGGCCGCCGCGACCAGGGCGTGTCCGCCCTCGTGGTACGCGGTGATCTTCTTCTCCTTGTCCGACATGATCCTGGTCCGCTTCTGCGGGCCCGCGACCACACGGTCGATCGCCTCGTCCAGCATGTGGTTGTCGATCAGCTTCTTGTCGCTGCGGGCCGTCAGCAGGGCGGCCTCGTTCAGGACGTTGGCCAGATCGGCACCCGTCATGCCGGGCGTACGGCGGGCCATGGCCGACAGGTCGACGTCGGGGGCGACCGGCTTGCCCTTCTGGTGGACCTTGAGGATCTCCAGACGGCCCTGCATGTCCGGGCGGTCGACGGCGATCTGCCGGTCGAAGCGGCCGGGGCGCAGCAGCGCCGGGTCGAGGATGTCGGGCCGGTTCGTCGCGGCGATGAGGATCACGCCGCCCTTGACGTCGAAGCCGTCCATCTCGACGAGGAGCTGGTTGAGGGTCTGCTCGCGTTCGTCGTGACCGCCGCCGAGGCCGGCGCCGCGGTGGCGGCCGACCGCGTCGATCTCGTCGACGAAGACGATCGCCGGGGCGTTCGCCTTGGCCTGCTCGAACAGGTCACGGACCCGGGAGGCACCCACGCCGACGAACATCTCGACGAAGTCGGAACCGGAGATCGAGTAGAAGGGGACGCCCGCCTCGCCTGCGACGGCGCGCGCGAGCAGGGTCTTGCCGGTGCCGGGGGGCCCGTAGAGCAGGACGCCCTTGGGAATCTTGGCGCCGACGGCCTGGAACTTGGCCGGTTCCTGGAGGAACTCCTTGATCTCGTGGAGTTCCTCGACGGCCTCGTCGGATCCGGCGACGTCGGAGAAGGTGGTCTTGGGGGTGTCCTTGGTGATGAGCTTCGCCTTGGACTTCCCGAAGTTCATGACTCGGGAGCCGCCGCCCTGCATCTGATTCATCAGGAACAGGAACACGACCACGATCAGCACGAAGGGCAGCAGGGAGAGCAGGATGCCGACGAACGGGTTCTGCTTGGACGGCGAAACGGTGTAGCCGTCCGGGATCTGCTTGTCCTGGTACTTGTTCTGCAGCGTGTTGGCGATGTCGACGCCTTGGTCGCCGATGTAGCTCGCCTGGATCTTCGAGCTGCCCTCGACCTTCACACCGTCTTTGAGCTCGGCCTTGATGGTCTGCTCGTCACCGGTGGTCAGCTTGGCCGACTCGACCTTGTTCTGGTTGATCGCCTGGACGACCTGGCCGGTGTCCACCGTCTTGTAGCCGCCGGACGAGCCGACGACCTGCATCAACACGACCACGGCAAGGACGGCCAGCACGATCCACATGACCGGCCCACGGAAGTATCGCTTCACGTCCATCCATACGGAGCGGTGCCGCCCCGTCCCTCCTGCCATAGTGAGTTTGATAAAGACTGTTCTTCGGACGGTACCCCAGCATTGTCACCTGAAGCCGCGTGGGACGGCTGGCGATCCGCCTACGCCTGCTCCAACGGCGGGAGGCCCGCTGGGGTTCCCGATCACCGTGACGGCACTGCGGCCGGGTTTCAGCCGCCGTACACGTGGGGCGCGAGCGTACCGACGAACGGGAGGTTGCGGTACTTCTCGGCGTAGTCGAGTCCGTAGCCCACGACGAATTCGTTGGGGATGTCGAAGCCGACCCATTCCACGTCGATGGCGACCTTCGCGGCCTCGGGCTTGCGCAGCAGCGTGCACACCTTGAGGGAGGCGGGCTCGCGCGAGCCGAGGTTGGAGAGCAACCAGGACAGGGTCAGGCCGGAGTCGATGATGTCTTCGACGATCAGGACGTGCTTGCCCTTGATGTCGGTGTCGAGGTCCTTGAGGATCCGCACCACACCGGAGGACTGGGTGCCCGCCCCGTACGAGGATACGGCCATCCAGTCCATGGTGACGGGGGTGGACAGCGCCCTGGCGAGGTCGGCCATGACCATCACCGCGCCCTTGAGGACTCCGACGATGAGCAGGTCCTTGCCCGCGTACTCCGCGTCGATCTTCGCTGCCAGCTCGGCCAGCTTGGCGTCGATCTCTTCCTTGGTGATGAGCACCTTCTCGAGGTCGGCACCCATGTCTTTCGCGTCCACCGCATCACTTTCGGTCGTCCCACCGGCCGATCGGCCCCTCCGCCGGTTGCGGGGAGGGGTCGTGGTTCAGCCTTGCCGAATCACCAGTCTGCCACCCTGCCGCCGGGCCACGACTTTGCCGGGGAGGTTGATGGCTCCCTGACCGCGCCAGCCGGTGATCAACCGGTCGACTTCCTCGATGTGGCGGGCGAACAGTGATCCGGCGGGTGCGCCGGCGTCGATGGCGGCCCGGCGCAGGATGCGGCGGCGTACGGCCGGCGGCAGGGCGTAGAGCTTGGCGCATTCGAGGAGTCCGGTGGCGTCGCGGACGGTGGCCTCGGCCTGGCCGGCCCAGGAGTCGAGGGCGTCGGCGTCGTCGCGGGAGAGCCGGGCCGTGCGGGCGAGGGCTTCCACGACGCCTTTGCCGAGGGCCTTCTCCAGGGCGGGCAGGCCTTCGTGGCGCAGCCGGGAGCGGGTGTAGGCCGGGTCGGCGTTGTGGGGGTCGTCCCAGACGGGCAGGGACTGGACCATGCAGGCCTTGCGGGCGGTCTGCCGGTCGAGTTCCAGGAAGGGGCGGCGGTAGCGGCCGCCGGTCCCCGAGACGGCGGCCATGCCGGACAGGGAGCGGATGCCGGAGCCGCGGGCGAGGCCGAGGAGGACGGTTTCGGCCTGGTCGTCGCGGGTGTGCCCGAGCAGGACGGCGGCGGCGCCGTGGCGTTCGGCCGCGGTGTCGAGTGCGGCGTAGCGGGCGTCGCGGGCGGCGGCTTCGGGTCCACCGGTGCGGCCGACGGTGACGGCGACGGAGTCGACGGGGTCGAGGCCGAGTTCGCGCAGGCGCTGGACGACCTCCGCGGCGCGGGTGTCGGAGCCGGGCTGGAGGCCGTGGTCGACAGTGACGCCGCCGGCTCTGATGCCGAGTTTGGGGGCTTCGAAGGCGAGGGCGGAGGCGAGGGCCATGGAGTCGGCGCCGCCGGAGCATGCCACGAGCACGAGCGGCGGGGATGGGGGCACCGCCCTGCCCGAGCGCAGCCGAGAGCTGGGGGGAGGCTCGTGCGGGACCGCGGCGGGGGTGCGGTGGTGTTCGGTGAGGAGGTCGTGGAGGACGCGGCGGACCGCCAGGCGTATCGCCGCGACCGCAGGATGGGGACCCATGTCCGGTTCCCTTCATGAAGTTTTCGGGGGGTGTGCCCGCGTGCCGGTCACGCAGAGTGTGTAGATGGTGACAGAAACGGGCCGTTCCCCGAGCATTGCACGCCTACCCCTGCCTCACGGTCCCTCGGACGGGTGATTGGAGGGGCGTTCGCCTGCCGTCGGCCGGTTTCCTTTCACGACCTTCCCGCGATGTTCACTATTCGGCCCTGCGGTGCACCCGCGCGACCCAGTCCGCCGGTTTGGCGATCTCCGACTTGGTGGGGAGGGTGTTGGGCGAGGTCCACACGCGGTTGAAGCCGTCCATGCCGACCTCGTTGACGACGGCCCGTACGAAGCGTTCGCCGTCGCGGTACTGGCGGAGTTTGGCGTCCAGGCCGAGGAGTTTGCGCAGGGCCAGGTCGAGGCGGGAGGCGCCCTTGGCGCGGCGCTGCTGGAACTTCTCGCGGATCTCGCCGACGGAGGGCACGACGGACGGGCCGACACCGTCCATCACGAAGTCGGCGTGGCCTTCCAGCAGGGACATGACGGCTGTGAGGCGGCCGAGGATCTCGCGTTGGGCAGGGGTCTGGACGATCTCGACGAGGGAGCGGCCGCCGTCGTCCTCCTCGGCCTCGGGGCGGCCTCCGGCGAGGCTCTGGGCGGCTTCCCGAACGCGTTCCAGGACGGTCATGGGGTCGACGTCGGTCTCTTCGAGGAACGACTGGATTTCACCCTCAAGGTGGTCCCGCAGCCAGGGCACGGCGGTGAACTGGGTGCGGTGGGTCTCCTCGTGCAGGCAGACCCAGAGCCTGAAGTCGTGTGGGTCGACGTCGAGTTCGCGCTCCACGTGGACGATGTTCGGGGCGACGAGCAGGAGGCGTCCGCCGCCGTTCTGGCCGCTGGGGAGTTCGCGGGTGGCGGGGGCGAAGGTCTCGTACTGGCCGAGGACGCGGGAGGACAGGAAGGACAGCAGCATGCCGAGTTCGACGCCGGTGACCTTGCCGCCGACGGCGCTCATGACGGAGCCGCCGGGGGTGCTGCCGCGCCGTTCCTGCATCTTGTCGAGCAGGGGGCGGAGGATTTCCCGGAACCCGGCGACGTTCGCCCGGATCCAGCCCGGGCGGTCGACGACCAGGACGGGGGTGTCGTGGCCCTCCTCGGCGCCCAGCCGGGTGAATCCGCGGACGTGTTCCTCCGAGGCCTTGGCATGCCGGCGCAGTTCCGCGACGACGGCGCGGGCCTCGTCGCGACTGACCTCGGGGCCCGGCCGTACGAGCCGGGTCGCGGTCGCGACCGCGAGGTTCCAGTCGACCATGCCGGTTGAAGCACCACCGATGCTCGTCATGCGTCAACCGTACGTGAGCGCTCGCCGCTGGGGCAGGGCGGCGAGGGCCGAGGGCTGCCGGGGGTCCGCTCCGGCCGGTGCCGGCGGGCGGGCGGCCCGGTTCGTCATCCGCAGCCGCAGGCCGCCAGGGCCGTGGCGATCCTGTCCAGGGCTTTCTGGGTCGTGGTGGGGAGGATTCCGTCCGTGCCGTTGGCCATGAACGCGAAGGCCAGCAGGCGGCCGTCCTCGTCGACGAGGGTGCCCGCGAGGGTGTGGACACCGGTGAGGGTGCCGGTCTTGGCGCGGACGATGCCGGATGCTCCGTCCGTGTAACGGGCGGTCAGGGTGCCGGTGAAGCCGGCGATGGGGAGACCGGTGAGGGCCGGGCGGAGTTCGGGGTGGGAGGGGTCGGCGGCCTTGGCGAGCAGAGCGGTGAGGAGGTCGGGGGTGAGCCGGTCGGCGCGGTTGAGGCCGCTGCCGTCCTTGAAGGCGGCGCCCTTGACGGGGAGGCCGAGTTCGCGCAGCTGGGAGCCGATGGCCTTGCCGGCGCCGGTGAAGTCGGCGCGGTTGCCGGTGGCGAGGGCCGTCTGGCGGGCTAGGGCTTCGGCGATGTCGTTGTCGCTGTTGGTCAGCATGCGTTCGACGAGGGCGGAGAGCGGGGGTGAGGAGACCGTCGCGAGGGTCTGGGCGCGGGTGGTGGCCTTGGAGGGGCCGGGGGCGGTGGTCTTGATGCCGTGGGATTCGAGGAGGTCCCCGAAACGGCGGGCGGCGTCGGCCGCAGGGTCCGGCACGCGTTGGACCGGGCCGCTCGTGGAGTCGTTGGTGCGGCCCTCGTCGGCCATCAGGGGGGTGACGCGGGCGAGGTTGCCGTCGACCCCGATCGGGTGCATGTCGTCGCCCGCGTAGAGGGTCGTGTCGTAGGAGAGGGTGACCTCGCGGACGCCTCGGTCGGCGAGGGCGGCGGCCGTGCCGGCGGCCAGGGTGCGCAGGCTCGCGGAGCCCTGGGCCTTCTCGCGGGCCGTGAGGGTGGGGTCGCCGCCGCCGACCAGGACGACTTCCATCGTGTCGGGTTCGAGGGCGGCGCGGGTGGTGAGGCGGTGGTCGGTGCCCATGGCGGACAGTGCGGCGACGGCTGTGGCGATCTTCGTGGTGGAGGCCGGGGTGAGCCCGGTGCCGGAGCCGGAGCCGTACAGGCGCCTGCCGGTGGTCACGTCGATGACGGACGCGGCGGGCCGGGTGCCGAGGGCCGGGTCTTTCAGCAGTGGGGCGAGGGCGCCCGCCAGGGCCTTGCCGTCGGGGGCGGATTTCACCGTGCTGACGCCGCCGAGGCCGGTCAGCACGGGTTCGGCGCTGGGGGCGGGCCGGGGGCGGCCGGGCGTGCCGGGGGCGCTGCCGTGATCTGTGCCACCCGCGCGGCCCAGGGCCGCTGCCCGGTCCCGCTCGGCCGTACGCTGACCCGAGGAGTCCCAGGGACCGGCGGCGGTCACCACACCGGCGGCGAGTGCGAGTCCGGCGGTGGCGGCACCCGCGGTGTACTGCCAGTTCTTCGGCAGCGCGAGCTGCGGTTTCCCGGCTCGTGCGAGCCGCGCGAGCTGCGGTTTCGTGGCCGCTGCGACCCGGACCAGGCGTGGTCGTACGGCATCCGCGAGGCGCACCACGTGCGCTTTCGCGGCCCGCCAAGGCCTCAGCTCTGGCACGACCACCAGCCCCTTTCGCGATCACACACCTGCGTGAGGGACACTTAACCACCAGAACTATGTGTTGATCATGGAGGAGCCACCGGTGGAGTTCGACGTCACGATCGAGATTCCGAAGGGTTCGCGCAACAAGTACGAGGTGGACCACGAGACCGGTCGTATCCGCCTGGACCGGCGACTCTTCACCTCGACCGCCTACCCGACCGACTACGGTTTCGTCGAGAACACCCTCGGCGAGGACGGCGACCCGCTGGACGCGCTGGTCATCCTCGACGAGCCGACGTTCCCGGGCTGTCTGATCCGCTGCCGCGCGATCGGCATGTTCCGCATGACGGACGAGGCGGGCGGCGACGACAAGCTGCTGTGCGTACCGTCGACGGACCCGCGTGTGGAGCACCTGCGGGACATCCACCACGTGTCGGAGTTCGACCGCCTGGAGATCCAGCACTTCTTCGAGGTGTACAAGGACCTGGAGCCCGGCAAGTCGGTCGAGGGTGCCGACTGGGTGGGCCGTACCGAGGCCGAGGCCGAGATCGAGCGGTCCTACAAGCGGTTCAAGGACCAGGGCGGTCACTGACCTCCCTCTGCTGTTGCTGACGGGCCGCACGCCTGCGTATGCGGCCCGTTCGTCCGTCTGTGCGCATACTGAGGCTGTGGGGGGTACGAGGCTGACGTGTCGTGCAGGGAGCGCCAGGCAGTGACGGACGCGGAGGACCGCAAGCCAAAATCGGACGAGGCGAGGAGTGCCTTCCTGCCTCCGGCCGGGACCGGCGTCGACGGGGACATGTCGACGACATCGGAGTTCGCGATCCCTGGCGGGCTGGCTCTGCACAGAGCGGCCGGCGCGGAGTCCGAGGCGACGTCCGAGTTCGCCGTGCCGCAGGGGCTGGACGTCCATGCGGCGCCCGCGGTGGAGCAGGAGGGGTCGGCGTTCACCCGGCCGAGCACGTACAGCTCGAAGCACGCTCCGACGGCCTTCACTCCGCCGAGCGGGATCCCCGTGGTCAGTCTGACCAAGGACGTGCCGTGGCAGGACCGGATGCGCACGATGCTGCGCATGCCGGTGGCGGAGCGGCCGGCGCCGGAGGCGATCCAGCGCGGCGGCGACGAGAGCGGGCCGGCGGTGCCGCGCGTGCTCGACCTGACGCTGCGTATCGGCGAGTTGCTGCTGGCGGGCGGTGAGGGCGCCGAGGACGTGGAGGCGGCGATGTTCGCCGTGTGCCGGTCGTACGGGCTGGACCGCTGCGAGCCCAACGTGACCTTCACGCTGCTGGCGATCTCGTATCAGCCGTCGCTGGTCGACGACCCGGTCACGGCGTCGCGCACCGTGCGGCGCAGGGGTACCGACTACACGCGGCTGGCGGCCGTGTACCAGCTGGTGGACGACCTCAGCGACGGCGAGACCGCGGTCTCGCTGGAGGAGGCCTACCGGCGGCTGGCGGAGATCCGCCGTAACCGGCACCCCTATCCGGGCTGGGCTCTGACCGGGGCGAGCGGGCTGCTGGCGGGGGCGGCCTCGGTGCTCGTCGGCGGTGGCCTGGTCGTGTTCGTCGCCGCCGCGCTGGGCGCGATGCTCGGTGACCGGCTGGCGTGGCTGTGCGCGGGGCGCGGGCTGCCGGAGTTCTACCAGTTCACGGTGGCCGCCATGCCGCCGGCCGCGATCGGGGTCGCGCTGACGCTGAGCCATGTCGAGGTGAAGGCCTCCGCGGTCATCACCGGTGGGCTGTTCGCGCTGCTGCCCGGGCGGGCGCTGGTGGCGGGGGTGCAGGACGGGCTGACCGGGTTCTACATCACCGCGTCCGCGCGCCTGCTGGAGGTCCTGTACTTCTTCGTGGGCATCGTCGCGGGTGTGCTGCTGGTGCTGTACTTCGGCGTGCAACTGGGAGCGCGGCTCACCCCCGACCAGGCTCTCGGTGCCTCCGACGACCCGGTGATGATGATCGGGGCGTCGATGCTGCTGTCACTGGCGTTCGCCGTGCTGCTGCAGCAGGAACGATCCACCGTGGTGTGGGTGACGCTGAACGGCGGTGTCGCGTGGGTCGTCTACGGTGCGATGCACCACGTGGGGGACATCTCGCCGGTGGCGTCCACAGCGGCGGCAGCGGGGCTGGTGGGGCTGTTCGGGCAGTTGCTGTCCCGGTATCAGTTCGCCTCCGCCCTGCCCTACACGACGGCGGCGATCGGGCCCCTGCTGCCGGGTTCCGCGACGTACTTCGGGCTGCTGGCGATCGCCCAGAGCGAGATCGACGAAGGGCTGGTGTCGCTGTCGAAGGCGGTGGCGCTCGCCATGGCCATCGCCATCGGGGTGAATCTCGGGTCGGAGATCTCCCGGATGTTCCTGCGCATCGGGTCCGCGGAGAAGCGAAGGGCCGCCAAGCGCACCAGGGGTTTCTAGTGCCGCGGCAGGCAACGTTCGCCCCGTCACGACGCCCGGCACGCTCCCCCACGCTCTCGACTCCGCTCGAGCAGGGGGTACCCCCACTCGCCGCACCGGCCGA
>NZ_JBEXSH010000212.1:0-11259 GCF_040613555.1 Streptomyces sp. NPDC006265 | reverse complement strand
AGAGGTTCAACTCGCCTCAGCAGGGCGCCTCGTGGACTGCCGCCTCCGCAGAGATCGTCAGGGGCCTCGTACCGGTACGCGTAACGCTTGATCCCATACACCACGATGCGGGACACGACCCTGATTCCGGCGAAACGCGCATGCTGCCGGGCAGGAGTTGGTGATTCCATGCGAAAGGACATCAGCCCCGCCGAGGGCACTGAGGGGCTTGACTACCGGTGCCGCCTGCCGCTGTCGAGCGCCACCCTGGACCTGTTGCCGGTTTGGTCCGCGGCCACCTGAAGAAGATCCGCTCCCGTTGACGCACGCTCCCGCCCGGCCGAGTCGCTCTGATCGTCCTGGCGGTCCTCCGGTATGACCAGCGGCTTTCCGATGTGACCCCGCTGGCGGACGATCGCCTGCCGACGATCACGTCACCGACCCGCACGAGCACCTCATCCACGGCCCACGCCAGCCCCGCGACCTGCAACGTCAGATTGAAACCCCTCAGTGAGAAGCCGATCGCGAACCAAGCGGGCGGTCGCATGCCATGGCTCAGGGATTCGACCTCAAATTAATAAGCGCGCATACTATCTGCATGATGACCATCGGCACTGCCCGGACCACTTCGACCGCTGCCCCGTCCTCCTTCTTTGCCCGCTGGGCCGACATGGCGACCTGGCCGGAATGGAACGCCGACATTGAATGGGTCCGCCTCGACGGCCCATTCAAGGCTGGTTCAACCGGTGTCCTGAAGCCCAAGGGCGGCCCCAAGACGAAGTTCGTCATCGCCGAGCTCGCCGACGACCGATTCGTCGACGTCTCCAGGCTCGCCGGGGCACGTATGACGTTCAGCCACTTCGTGGAGGAAACCCCGGATGGCGGCACGAAGGTTCAGGTGACCGTCACCTTGGCCGGGCCGCTGTCCCACCTCTGGAATCTGATTCTCGGCAAGGGCATCAAGGCGACGTTGCAGCGGGATCTGGACAGCCTGAAGGCCGTGGCCGAGGCTCTTTCCACGAGGGGCCTCGCGTGAAGTACTGGCTGGGCGTCGTCAGTCGCGACCACGTGCACCGCGCCACCAAGGCAGGCATAGCCCAACTGGGCCACGGCAAGCGCCCTGGCCTGGCCCGACTCAGCCCCAGCGATTGGCTGATCTACTATTCGCCACGCACGAGCCTGCGAGACGGTGAGACGCTCCAGGCGTTCACCGCGATCGGTGAGATCGCCGACGGCGAGATCTGGCAAGCCGACGAAGGCGGCTTCCAACCCTGGCGCCGACGGGTCCACTACGTGGAACCCGCGGTGGAAGTACCCATCCGCCGGTTCGGCGGCTCCCTGGCCCTGACCTCCATCGCGAACTGGGGCCACCAGCTGCGACGCGGCCTGGTCGAGCTGACCGAAGATGATTTCCGTCGGATTCGTTCAGCCATGGTCGCTTCGTGACCCCGCGTGACCTGGACACCAGGTATACCGACGCCGAGGAGAGCCCCGGATTGCTCCTGTGGCAGGTCACCAACCGATGGCAGGCGGCTATCCGCCTCACCCTCAAGCCCTACGGGCTCACCCACGTCCAATTCGTGCTCCTCGCGACGTTGACCTGGCTGGGATCCGAGGGGCCGGTGACGCAAAGGGCGCTCGCCGACCACGCCGCGTCGGACCCCATGATGACGTCCCAGGTTCTGCGTGCCCTGGAAGGTCGCGGTTTGGTCGAGCGCCACCCGCACCCGCAGGACGGCCGGGCACGGGCGCTCACTGTGACAAAGGAGGGGCGCGTGTTGGCGAACCGCGCCGTGGTCGCGGTCGAGGCATGCGACGCCGAGTTCTTCGGAGCCCTGGGACAACAGACCGATGCGTTCACGCGGGCGTTGCGGCGCCTCAAGTGACTGATACACACCAGCGATACGGCGCATCCCACGCGCACCGCGCCGGATACCTACCACTTCGCGGACATGGGCTTCGAGCACGGCCCGGGAAGGACGCGGGCGATGTCCGGCTTCACCTCGGACTGCGACACACTTGAGCGCCCTGCTGGTGGTGCGCGGGCTCTTGGCCCGGATCACCCCGCGCAGGTCCGCCCGGCGCATGAGGCGTTCGACCGTGCAGCGGGCCACCTCGAATCCCTCGCGCCGGAGGGCGGCGTGGACCTTGCGGGCCCCGTAGACGCCGTAGTTTGGCCTCGTGGACGCGGCGGATCTCCTTGGTGACTTACTCGTCTCGCAGGCTGCGGGCCGAGGGCAGGCGGGTGCGGGCGCGGCGTAGTAGGTGCTCGGCGCGATCGGCGCGTCCGTCTCGGCGAGGACGTCGCAGATCGGCTGGACGCCGAACGTCTCCGTTACGGCCTGATGCCGGGTACGGCAGCGATCAAGAACCGTCACGGGGGAAGGACTCTCCCAGTGCAACCTGCGTAATAGGATCTGAGCTGCCCTGACCGCCGCATTCCACACATGGGTTCGCGTGTGGACAGGGCCATTGAGGCATGCTGGGGAGGTGCCAGTGGCATCTTTTCCGGAGGGAGCGGGGATGGCGGAGAGTCCGGCCGAAGAGCGGAGGGGCGCTCAGGCGGCACCCCAGTTGCGGCTGGACGAGCTGCTGGAGGGCCTGCAGGCACAGGTGGCTCAGGTACGTGCGACGCGGGACCGGGTGCACACTCTGCTGGATGCGGTACTGGCGATCGGCTCCGACCTGGATCTCGATGTGGTGCTGCGGCGCATCACGGAGTCCGCGGTGGCCGTGGTGGATGCCGAGTACGGGGCTCTGGGGGTACTGGGCGAGGAAGGCCGGATCAAGCAGTTCATCACGGTCGGTGTGGACGAGGAGACCATCAAGGCGATCGGCCACTATCCCGACGGCCAGGGCATCCTGGGGCTGCTGATCAGGGAACCTGAGCCCCTGCGGCTGGCCGACCTGGGGGCACACCCCGAATCGGTGGGCTTCCCTGAGGGGCATCCGCCGATGACCACGTTTCTGGGAGCTCCGGTGCGCGTACGCGACCGTGTCTTCGGAAACCTGTACCTGACCGACAAGCGCGGCGGGGCGCAGTTCGACGACGAGGACGAGGCCGTACTGCGCACCCTGGCGGCCGCGGCCGGCGTCGCCATCGAAAACGCCCGGCTCTACGAGGACACGCGCCGCAGGGAGCAGTGGCTCGCGGCGAGCAGCGACCTGACCCGGAGCCTGTTGTCGGGCACCGACCCGGACCAGGTACTGCACCAGGTCGCCGCCACCGTGAGGGCGCTGGCCGAAGCCGATCTGGTGACGCTTGCCGTGCCCTTCGACGGCGGCGACGAGTTGGTGATCGAGGCCGCGGACGGGGCAGGCGCCGATCGGGTGCGCGGGCTGGTGTTGCCGGCCACCACGTTGGCGGCGAAGGTCTACCACTCCAGCGAGCGGATCAGCAGCAACGCGCTGTCCCGTGAACCGCAGGAAGGGGGTGGCTCCGCAGCCCAGGTGGAACTGGGGGCCGGGTTCCTGCTTCCGCTGGGCGGCCGCGAGCACGCCCGCGGAGTCCTGCAGGTCGCCAACCTGCCCGGCGGCGAGGAGTTCTCCGACGCCACCAAGACGATGATCAGTGGCTTCGCCGACCAGGCCGCTCTCGCCCTGGAGATCGCGGAGCACCGACGCGAGGCCGAGCATCTCCTGGTTCTCACCGACCGCGACCGTATCGCCCGCGACCTGCACGACCTGGCCATCCAGCGGCTGTTCGCCTCCGGGCTGACACTGAACTCCGTACTGAGCCGGCTGGCCGACAAGCCCGAGGTGGTCGAGCGCGTCCAGCGCGTCGTCGACGACCTCGACGACACGATCAAAACGGTGCGGACCACGATCTATGCGCTGCGCGAGCGCGATCGTGCCGACGCGCGTTCCGGGCTGCGCGCGAAGTTGCTGTCCGAAACCGACCAGGCCGCCGAGACGCTCGGCTTCGGCCCCGCCCTGCGCATGACCGGCCTGCTGGACACCGTCGTACCCGCCGGCCACGCCGATCACATGCTGGCTGTGCTCCGCGAGACGCTGTCGAACGCCGCCCGGCATGCGCACGCCACCGCCGTCGAGGTCACCGCCGAGACGGACGGCACCCTGCTGCGACTGCGCGTGGCCGACAACGGGCGGGGCATCGACCCGGCCGTCACCCGCCGTAGCGGCCTGGACAACCTCCGCAAGCGCGCCACCGACCTGAGTGGCAGCCTCACGCTCACGCTGAACGAGCCCACCGGCACCGTCGTGGAATGGACGGTGCCCCTCCCCTCGGGAGCGGACGCGTAACCCGCGAGGCCGGCCGCGCCGCGTGGACGCGCAGCCACCTGTGCTCAGGCGCCCGGAGCGTTACCCGATCACCCACCGGACCGACACGGCGTTCCGCCCCGCTGTTCGATAGTTGGCTGCCCGTCAACAGTGGCTCGAGGGTGCGCGGAGCGGATGTACCGGGGGCGACGATCCGACCAACCGAGCTGAAATTTCCCCCGTCGGCTGAGGAACCGCGGCCGGTATGGCAGCCCTGGGCAAGCGACCTCGGGGCACACTGCCGCGTCGACGCTTCACAGGCGCGCAGTACGACTCCTGTGGTGCCATTCGACCCCACGATGAGGGCCGGTTGGGACACCGAAGGATCACTCGCCGGGGCGGCGCCCCCGGGCCGTACCCCCGCCAGGCCAGGTCCGCCGCGGTGTGGACGGCGACCAAGTGGATGGCCCCAGGCGCTGTGGGCCTGATCGTCTATCCACTGCCGCAGCCCGACGGGATCAAGCCGGACGGCTGGGCGGTCCTGTCCATCTTCACCGCGACGGTCCTCGGCTTGATCCTCCAGCCCCGGGAGGCAGGCACACTCTGAGGCGGACGGCGCAGGACTACCGGGTACGCTCCCAGCCGCGGCGTGGGGCGCGGGCGCCGAGTTGCACGTCGCGGCTGCGATAGACGATGTAGGGCCGGGTGAGGTAGCCGATGGGGGCGGTCAGCATGTGCACCAGGCGGGTGAACGGCCAGGACGCGAAGAGCAACAGCGCGCTGACGGCGTGGAGCTGGAACAGGACCGGGGCGCCGGTCATCGGGTCCGGGTCGGGCTGGAGGTAGAAGATCGAGCGGAACCAGGGAGAGATCGTCTCGCGGTAGTCGTAGCCGCCACCCACGACATTGGCGGCGACGGTCGCGGCCAGGCCGAGGACGATGGTCACGGTCAGCGAGACGTACATGGCTTTGTCGTTGCGGGTGGTGGCGGAGAAGACGGGGCCGACGGTACGGCGCCGGTAGATCAGGATGGCGAGCCCGCCGAGTGTGGCGACGCCGGCGATGGTGCCGAGGACGACCGCGCCGATGTGGTACGTGTGCTCGCTGATCCCGGCCGCTTGAGTCCAGCTCTTGGGGATGACCAGGCCGCCGATGTGGCCGAGGAGCACGACGAGGATGCCGAAGTGGAACAGCGGGCTGCCGATGCGCAGCAGGCGATTCTCGTAGAGCTGGGAGGAGCGGGTGGTCCAGCCGAACTTGTCGTAGCGGTAGCGCCAGACGTGGCCGAGGACGAAGACGGCCAGGGCCACGTAGGGCAGGACAACCCAGAGCAGGATGCCACCGGTGCCAGTCCCCGCCGCCAGGGTGAGGGGCTGCGCGGGTGCGGTCATCGGGGACCTCCTACGACGGGGTCGGGCAGGAACACCGGAGATGCGTACGGGTCGAGGCCGACCTGTTCCTCGGGCGGGCCGTCGGCGGCGAGACGCATGACGGCTTCGCGATCGTCGCCGGACAGGGCCGGCAGGGTGCCCGAGACGGAGTCCAGCACATGGGCCCAGGGCGAGTCGTCGTCGTTCAGGGCCAGGCGCAGCAGTTCCAGACCGGCACGGTGTTCGGTGAGCAGACGCTGTCCGGCTTCCGGTTCGGTGGCGGCGAACTCGAGGACGACGGCGAGGTGGTCGGGCAGTTCGTCGTCGCCCAGTTGCCATCCGGCAGCGGAGTACGTCTGCTTCAGCCGCAGCAGGCCGATGCCGCGCTTGCGGGTGTCGCCGTGCGCGTAGTACGTCAGGTACAGGCAGCAGCGTTTGCGGTGGTCGAAGGTGGCGACGTAGGTGGTGGCCAAGTCGGCGCCGGCCGTCTGCTCGGCATGTGCGACGAAGCGCAGCAGGGGACGGGCGACCGGTTCCGGCAGGGTGGCGGCGGCCCGACGAGCCAGGGCCAGGCGCTGCCCGAACTGCTCGTCGGGGTAGGCGAGCAGCAGGGACTGGGCCTGCCAGGCGTAGGAGTGCCAGGGCTGCGTGCGGGCTGCGCGCATGGTCTTCCTTTTCATGGCCTTGGCTCGACCTCCCCGCCGCGGTCCCCGTCGGCACCGTTGCCGCCGCCGGATGGTTGGTCCGGGAACAGGCCGGGTGGGGAGCCCTTGCCGTCCCAGTTGAGCAGGTTGACGCGGGTGGCCTTGTGGCTGGGGGTGGCGGGGGTGTCGGAGGTCTGCCGGTCGCTCAGGGCGTGGAAGTTCTCCACGGCGATGGGTGCGGCGCCGCCGGAGGTCTCGCCGAAGGGGCCGGAGCCTCCCATGCCGGGGCCGCCCTCGTAGTCCAGGCTGCACTCGGTGGCCAGCTCCTCCAACTGGTGGGCCTGCTCTGCGTGCGCGGGCGGGATGACGTAGCGCTCGTCGTACTTGGCCAGGGCCAGCAGCCGGTACATGTCGTACATCTGCTCCTCCCCCATCCCAACCTGCTTCGGAATGGCGGCGTTGGGCTCGCGGCCGAGGTTGATGTCGCGCATGTAGGAGCGCATCGCCGCCAAGCGGCGCAGCACCGCGTCCACCGGGGCCGGATCGCCCGCGGTGAACAGTTGGGCAAGGTAGTCGACGGGGATGCGCAGGGCGTCGACTGCGGCGAACAGGTTGCGGTGGTCCTCGGCGTCGTTACCGGTGTCGCGTACGGCGTCGACGACCGGGGACAGCGGCGGGATGTACCAGACCATCGGCAAGGTGCGGTACTCCGGGTGCAGCGGCAGCGCGACCTGGTAGGTGTTGATGAGGGCGTGGATCGGGGAGCGCTGAGCAGCCTCGATCCAGTCTCGCGGAATGTCCGCCCTCTCCGCCGCGGCGACGACGTCCGGGTCGTGCGGGTCGAGGAAGACCTTCCGTTGTGCCTCGTACAGGGCGGTTTCCTCCGGCGTGGAGGCGGCTTCCAGCACCTTGTCGGCGTCGTAGAGGACGAGGCCGAGGTAACGCAGCCGGCCGACGCAGGTCTCGGAGCAGACGGTGGGCAGGCCGACCTCGACACGGGGGAAGCAGAAGGTGCATTTCTCGGCCTTGCCGGTGCGGTGGTTGAAGTAGACCTTCTTGTAGGGGCATCCGGTGACGCACATACGCCAGCCGCGGCAGCGGTCCTGGTCGACGAGGACGATGCCGTCCTCTTCGCGCTTGTAGATGGCGCCGGAGGGGCAGGAGGCCGCGCAGGACGGGTTGAGGCAGTGCTCGCAGATGCGTGGCAGGTAGAACATGAAGGTCTGCTCGAACTCGAGCTTGATCTTCTGCGCGACCTGGTTCAGCAGGACGTCTTTCTCGCTGGTCGCAGCCGAGCCGCCGAGGTCGTCGTCCCAGTTCGCGGACCAGGAAATCTTCATGTCCTTGCCGGTGATCAGGGACTTGGGGCGGGCGACGGGGGTGTGCTCCTGCAGCGGGGCGTTGGTCAGGGTCTCGTAGTCGTACGTCCACGGCTCGTAGTAGTCGTCGAGGGACGGCAGCACCGGGTTGGAGAAGATCTGGATCAGCTTCTTGAACCGGCCGCCCGCTTTCAGCGCGAGTTTCCCGCGTTTGTTGAGTTCCCAGCCGCCTTTCCAGGTGTCCTGGTCCTCGTAGCGGCGGGGGTATCCCTGGCCGGGGCGGGTCTCGACGTTGTTGAACCAGACGTACTCGACGCCGGTGCGGTTGGTCCACGCCTGTTTGCAGGTGACCGAGCAGGTGTGGCAGCCGATGCACTTGTCGAGGTTCATCACCATCGCCATCTGGGCCATGACGCGCATCAGTACGTCACCTCCTGGTTCGTGCGGCGGCGGATGACGGTGACCTCGTCGCGCTGGTTGCCGGTCGGGCCGAGGTAGTTGAAGGCGTAGGAGAGCTGGGCGTAGCCGCCGATGAGGTGGCTGGGTTTGATCAGCAGGCGGGTCAGGGAGTTGTGGATGCCTCCGCGTCGGCCGGTGGTCTCGGTGCGGGGCACGTCGATCAGGCGGTCCTGGGCGTGGTGCATGTAGACAGTGCCTTCCGGCATGCGGTGAGAGACGACCGCTCGGGCGGCGACCACGCCGTTGCGGTTGACGGCCTCGATCCAGTCGTTGTCCTTGACCCCGACCTTGGCCGCGTCCTGCGTGCTCATCCAGATCGTCGGCCCGCCCCGAGAGAGGGAGAGCATGAACAGGTTGTCCTGGTACTCGGAGTGGATGGACCACTTGTTGTGCGGCGTCAGGTAGCGCACGGTCACGCCGAGTTCACCGGTCACGCCGATGTGGGGCTCGTCGAACAGGGCGTGCATATTCAACGGGGGCCGGTAGACGGGGAGTTGCTCGCCGAGCGCAGTCATCCAGTCGTGGTCGAGGTAGAAATGCTGGCGGCCGGTGAGGGTGTGCCATGGCTTGAGGCGCTCGACGTTGACGGTGAACGGGGAGTAGCGGCGTCCACCGGTCTCCGATCCGGACCACTCGGGGGAGGTGATGACCGGCACGGGCGCGGCCTGGGTGTCGGCGAAGGTGATCTGCTTGCCCTCGTGCTCGGCCGCCAGGTCCGCGAGCTGGGCGCCGGTGCGGGCTTCGAGGGTGTGGAAGCCCTGGGTGGCGAGATGGCCGTTGGTGGTGCCGGACAGGGCGAGGATCGCCTCGCAGGCGTGCACGTCGCGGGCGATCGAGGGCCGGCCGTCGGCCGCCCCGCCGCGGACGGTGCCGTTCTTGTGCCGCAGGTACTCCAGTTCGCGGTCGACTTTGAAGGTGACGCCCTTGGTGGTGGCCCCCAGGGTGTCCAGCAGCGGGCCGAGGGCCGCCATCTTGTCGGCGATCGCGCCGTAGTCGCGCTCCACGGTGACGAGCTTGGGCATGGTGCGGCCGGGAACCGGCTCGCACTCCCCCGCCTTCCAGTCCCGCACCCTCCCGTGCGGATTGGCCAGCTCGTCCGGGGTGTCGTGCAACAGCGGTGCCGCCACCACGTCCTTGCGCACACCGAGATGACCGGCGGCCTGGCGGCTGAACTCCTTCGCGAGCGTGTGGAAGGCGTCCCAGTCGGTGCGGGTCTGCCACGGCGGGGAGATCGCCGGATTGAAGGCGTGCACGAAGGGGTGCATGTCCGTGCTGGACAAGTCGTGCTTCTCGTACCAGGTGGCGGCGGGCAGCACGATGTCGGAGTAGACGGTGGTGCTGGTCATCCGGAAGTCCAGCGTCAGCAGCAGGTCCAGTTTCCCGGCCGGTGCCTCCTCACGCCACACGACATCCCGCGGCCGCGCGTCGGGCGGTGCTTCGGTGGCGCGTACGGAGGAGTCGGTGCCCAGCAGGTGCTTGAGGAAGTACTCGTTGCCCTTGGCGGAGGAGCCCAGCAGATTGGCCCGCCACACCGTCAGCACCCGGGGGAAGTTCTCCGGTGCATCCGGGTCCTCGCCCGCGAACCCCAGTCGGCCGGCTTTGAGTTCCTCAACCACGTGCTCACCCACGGCCCGCCCGGCCGCCTCGGCCTCGTCCGCCAGATCGAGGGGGTTGCGGTTGAAGGTCGGATACGACGGCATCCAGCCCATCCGGGCCGACTGCGCGATCACATCCGCCGTGGCCTTGCCCGCGAACGGGCCGCCAGTGCCGGCCGCGGCGAGGGTGTCGGCGGAGAACTGGTCGTATCGGAACTGGTCGGAATGCAGGTACCAGTACGCGGTCTGGATCATCAGCCGGGTCGGCCGGTTCCAGTCCGCGGCGGTCGCGATCGCCGAGTAGCCGGTGATCGGACGCACCTTCTCCTGGCCCACGTAGTGCGCCCAGCCGCCGCCGTTGACGCCCTGGCAGCCGGTCAGCGTGGTCAGCGTCAGGAAGGCCCGGTAGATGGTGTCGGAGTGGAACCAGTGGTTCGTCCCGGCGCCCATGATGATCATCGAACGGCCGCCGGACTCCTCCGCGTTCGTCGCGAACTCGCGGGCGATGCGGGCCGCCTTGGCTGCGTCCACTCCCGTGATGGCGGCCTGCCAGGCGGGGGTGTACGGCTCGGCGGCGTCGTCGTAGCCGGTGGGCCACTGGCCGGGCAGACCGTCGCGGGCCACACTGTACTGGGCCAGCATCAGGTCGTAGACCGTAGTCGCCAGGCGCCCTGCGACCCGGTGCACGGGCACGCCCCGCCGCAGCCGCCCCGCACTGCCGTCGGGGGCGTCGAAGCGTGGCAGCTCGACCGCGACCGGCGCTTCGCCACCGCCCTCGGCAGACAACAACGGCTGGATGTCGCCGAGGTCCAGGTTCCATTTTCCGGCGCCGGACTCGCCGTAGCGGTCGCCGAGCGTGCCGTTCGGCACCACCGGCTGCCTCGTGGCCGCATCGAGCAGCACGGTCCGAAACTGCGCATGCTCGGCTTCCGCGTACTCGCCGCCGAGGTCGGCGGCGGTCAGAAACTTCCCCGGCCGGTAGGTGCCCGGCTCGCCCTCCACCTCGTCGAGGGCGACCAGGAAAGGCAGATCCGTGTACTTCTTGACGTAGTCCGTGAAGTACGGGGTGGCCCGCTCGACGAAGAACTCCCTGAGGATCACGTGCCCCATGGCCATCGCCAACGCCCCGTCGGTTCCCGGCTGGGCCGCGAGCCACTCGTCGGCGAACTTCACGTTGTCCGCGTAGTCGGGCGACACAGCGACGACCTTCTGGCCACGGTAGCGGGCCTCAGCCATCCAGTGCGCGTCCGGGGTTCGGGTCACCGGCACGTTGGAGCCCCACATGATCAGATAGCCTGCGTCCCACCAGTCCCCCGACTCCGGCACGTCCGTCTGGTCGCCGAACATCTGCGGCGAGGCCACCGGCAGATCGGCGTACCAGTCGTAGAAGGACAGCATCGCGCCGCCAAGGAGGGAGTAGAAGCGGGCGCCGGCGGCGTGCGAGACCATCGACATCGCCGGGATCGGTGAGAACCCGGCGAGCCGGTCCGGGCCGTACGCCTTGATCGTGTGCACATGTGCGGCGGCGACCATCTCCACCGCCTCGTCCCAGCTCGCCCGCACCAGGCCGCCCTTGCCGCGCGTCTGCTTGTAGCGGCGCGCCCGCTCGGGGTCGGAGACGATGTCCGCCCAGGCCGCGACCGGGTCGCCAAGCCTCTGCTTGGCCTCCCGG
>NZ_JBEXSH010000211.1:0-11305 GCF_040613555.1 Streptomyces sp. NPDC006265 | reverse complement strand
GATGTCGAGGAGATCGCCGAGCAGGTCGCCGCAGCCCTCGCCTACTGCCATGAACAGGGCATCGTCCACCCCGTCGGTCCAGCGGTGGGTGGACGTATGGACGAGCGAACGGCTGACGGTGGTCCGGACGCGGCCGTGCGACGTGTCGACGTAGCCGCCTACGGTCAGCCGGTGGGCGCCGTCGGTATCGACCCGGTGCTCCGAACCGGGCGTGTACACCGATGAATCGGTGAGGTCGCCCTCCTTGTGCACGGTGAGCTTCCCGGTGACCCGCGTGCGCTCCTCGTCCTGCCAGACCAGGACGTTCACGGGCGTGCTCCAGCCGGTCTGCCCCTCGGGTACGCCGACGACCGAGACCTCGACGCGGTGCGGGCGGCCGTCGTTGAGGATCCCGGCGAAAGGGGTGAGGTCGTAGCTGATCGGCTTGATGTCGAGGGCGCGGGGGCCAGGGATCACGTACCAGAGGAACGGGTTGGACCAGCCTCCGGTCCACACCGTCGGGAACGGGGTGGCGATGCCGGCGAGCCGGCCGTCCACGCTGATCCGCACCTCCCGGTACGGGCCTTGACCGGACTTGCAGGAGTACGGTGCCGGATCGGGCACCGTCAGGTACCAGTACTCCTCGCAGCCGCCGCCGGAGCCCGTCGCGTACACCTCGGCGACGACGCGCTCGCTGTTGCGCGGGGTGCTGAGGGCCGAGTCGCCGTCGAGGGTGAGGACCCGGTCGGGGCTCGCGCCGTCCGGGCGGCCCCGGTAGAACGTGAGCGTGACCTTGACGTCGAGGACGCCCGTATAGGTCTCGTCGACGACGTTCCCGATGAGCATCTCGACGCCCCGGCCCGCGCGCAAGGTGTCGCTGTAGCGCGTGACGTCCTTCTCCACGGACCACTCGATACCGTCCGGCGACGGCTGTGGCGTCGACGTCCGGAGGATCTCGACCCCGCCGACCCGGAGGTAGCCGAGCCGGTCGTACTGGCGCCCCTTGACCTTGCCGTCGAGCCGCAGCACCACCTTGCTCCAGCGATCGCCGCAGCCGTCCGGCGGTGTGTACGTGCCGCGGTACGGGGTGAAGTCACGGAACTGCGCGCGGGCGAGGGTGACTTCGCAGGACTTTCCGGAGGGCCTTTCCACCGGCGGGGCGGCCGTGACCGGGTCGTGCCAGTCGGTGCCGAACTCGGCGGGGAAGCCGGCCGCCGGGGCCGGGACCTCCGCCGCCCCGGCGGGTCCGGTGCCGAGGAGGGTGCTTGCCAGGAGGGCCGCTCCGGCAAGCATGGACATGACGATCCGTCTCTTCATGGGCGGTGTTCTACGGGGAGTCGGCCACCCGCGCAATGAGCACTAGGCCGCCAGGTCCGCCCTGTCCCCCATCACCACCACGGGACCCTGTCGCGGGTCGAGCGTGCGCAGTAGGTACCTCATCGCCTGCTCGGGCACGCTGACACAGGCCGACGTGCCGCTGCCGTGGTCCATGTGCAGCCAGATCCCGCCGCCCTTCTTCTCACCCTCGGGGCGGGTCTGGTCGTTCGGTGGGGTGCCCTTGACGCGGTTGTAGTCGATGGCGATGACGTAGTCGAAGTCGTGCCAGTGCGACTTGGCCCACCAGCGCGGGGCGGCGAAGGCCGCGGAGCGGGTGTACGGCAGCCCGGAGCCCGGGTCCGGCAGCACACCGCCCGCGTCGCTGAGGGTGAACACGCCCACAGGGCTGCGGTCGTCGTCCTCGTGGTGGTCGGTGGTCCAGCCCTTCTTGCCGTTGTGCCCGGTCCAGCCGCGCTCCCGCTGCCAGGTCGAGCCGTGCTTCGTGTACAGGACGACCGTGGAGTCGGCGGAGTCCTTCCGGTCGCCGTAGACCGCGACGACCTGGCGGGAGCCGGACGGGATGCGCCGCTGGAGCCGGTCGCCGACGCCGGGGACGCGCGTCGGGGCGGCCGTGGCCGCGTGGGTGCGGGCCGCCCGGCCCGCGGCTTGTGTCGCCCCACTCCCACTGCCCTCCGCGCCACCGCAGGCGGACAGAGCCGTCAGGAAAGAGGCGAGGACCGCCGTCGCGGCCACGGCTCGTCGTACGCCACCACTGTGCATCGCTCCATGGTCGCACCGCGTCCCGGGCGACGGCGGTCCGAGGCCCGGAGAGTCGGTGGCGCACGGCGGACGGCCGGTTCCGTTCGGTGGGCGGAAAACCTGTTGCCCGCCACAACGCGACAGGGCGAACCTGTCACGGTTTGCTGCCTTCGGCCGGACTCCACCCCCTGACACGAGCCACTGGGACGTCATGCAGATTCAAGACCTTCCGTACCCCGACCCGGGCGTGCCGGACGCGCGTTCGGGGCCCCGATTCCTGTGGTGGCTCTTCCGCAATCAGCTGGGCGGTCAGCTCAAGTCGCTGGCCTGGGGGCTGCTGCACTTCGCCTCCGTCGCCGCCCTGCCGTTCTGTGTCGGAGTCGCCGTACAGGCCGTCGTCAACCGCTCCGGCACCGGGCTCGCCCTGGCGGGCGGCCTGCTGGCGCTGGCCTGCGCCGGCAACGCGGTCGGCGACACCTTCCTGCACCGCACCGCGATCACCAACTGGATCACGGCGGCCGCCCGCGTCCAGCAACTGCTCGCCCGTAAGGCCGCCCATCTGGGCTCGGCGCTGACCCGGCGCGTCGCGGCCGGTGAAGTGGTGGCGGTCTCGACCGGTGACGTCGAGAAGATCGGCTGGTTCGTCGAAGCCCTGTCCCGCTTCACCGCGGCTCTGGTCACGATCGTGCTGGTCTGCGTGGGCCTGCTCGTCTACCAGCCGGCGCTCGGCGTCGTCGTCGCCGTGGGTCTGCCCGCGCTGGCGCTCGCCGTGCTGCCATTGCTGCCCCGAGCCACCCGGCGTGCCGACACCCAGCGCGAGAAGGCCGGACGCGCCACCGAACTCGCCTCGGACACCGTCGCCGGCCTGCGCGTGCTGCGCGGCATCGGCGGCGAGGAACTGTTCCTCGACCGCTATCGCAGCGCCTCCCAGGAGGTACGCGACGCGGCCGTGCGCAGCGCCCGCATGTGGTCCCTGATCTCGGCGATCCAGGTCCTGCTGCCCGGGCTGCTGCTCATCGCCGTCGTCTGGTACGGCGTGCGACTGGCGCGCGAGGGCCGGATCACGGTCGGCGAACTGGTCACCGTCTACAGCTCGGTGATGGTCCTCACCTACCCGTTGCGGCACTTCGAGGAGATCGCCATGGCGTACTCCTTCTCCCGGCCCTCCGCCAAGCGGACCGCGGGAGTGCTGTCGCTGGAGCGCCCCACGGACACCGCCGGATCCCGCGCGGCCGACGTCCCCACCGGCGACCTGTACGACCCGGAGACCGGGCTGCTCGCGCCCGCCGGCCGGCTCACGGCGGTGGTGTGCGGCGACCCGGATGCGGCGGGCCTGCTGGCGGAACGGCTGGGCGGACACCCGTCCCGGGAGGGCACCTCGGTGCTGCTCGGCGGGGTGCCGCTCGACGAACTGCCGCTGGCCAGCGCCCGTACGGCCGTCCTCGTCCAGGACAAGGACCCGGTGCTGCTGTCCGGCACGCTGCGCGGCCTGCTCGACGTACCCGCGTCGGGAGCGGTCCAGCCGGATCAGGCGCTGACGGCCGCGCAGTGCGACGACGTGCTGGCGGCACTGGTGCAGGGCTCCCTGGACACCACCGACCCCATGGACGCCCGGATCACCGAGCGCGGCCGGTCCCTGTCCGGTGGCCAGCGCCAGCGGCTCGCGCTCGCCCGGTCGCTGATCACGGACCCGGAGGCCCTCGTTCTTGATGAGCCGACCTCGGCCGTCGACTCGCACACCGAGGCCCGGATCGCGCAGGGCGTACGGGAGTTGCGCGACGGGCGCACGACCGTGGTTTTCACCTCCTCGCCGCTGCTGCTGGACCGCGCCGACCGGGTCGTCTTCCTGCACGACGGCGAGGCCGTGGCGGTCGGCGCCCACCGCGAGCTGGTGCGTACCGAGCCCCGCTACCGGGCGGTGGTCACCCGCGAGACGGACGACGAGGCCGCACCGAACGGCTCCGTCACCCTGAACGACGTACTGCACGAACTGGAAGAGATCGAGGAGAAGGCATGATCGGCGTCGCGCCACCGGCGTACGACCCGGCGGCCCCGACGACGGCGAACACCCTGCCGGTCGGCGCCCCCGAGACCGTCCGCGCCTACGTGGCCGAACTGTTGCGCCGGCACCGGCGGGCGTTCCTGCTGCTGGTCGCCGTCAACACCGCCGCCGTGATCGCCTCGATGGTTGGCCCCTGGCTGCTGGGCGGACTGGTGGAGCGGGTGTCCGACGGGGCACGGGAGCTACGGCTGGAACTCACCGCCGGGCTCTTCGTGGCCGCGCTGGCCGTCCAGGCCGTGTTCGTCCGTCAGGTACGGCTGCGCGGCGCGATGCTGGGCGAGCGGATGCTGGCCGACCTGCGCGAGGACTTCCTCGTCCGGTCGGTCGGGCTGCCGCCCGGTGTGCTGGAGCGGGCCGGGACCGGCGATCTGCTGTCGCGCATCACGACGGACATCGACCGCCTCGGCAACGCCATGCGCGAGGCCGTGCCGCAGCTGTCGATCGGCGTGGTGTGGGTGGTCCTGCTGATGGGCGGACTGGTGATCACGGCGCCGCCGCTGGCGCTCGCCGTGCTGCTCGCCCTGCCGCTGCTGATCGTCGGCTGCCGCTGGTACTTCCGGCGGGCACCCTCGGCCTACCGTTCCGAGTCCGCCGGGTACGCCGCCGTGGCCGCCGCGCTCGCCGAGACCGTGGACGCCGGGCGCACCGTCGAGGCCCACCGCCTGGGCGAGCGCCGCGTCGGGCTGTCCGAGCAGCGGATCCGGGAGTGGACGGCCTGGGAGCGGTACACGCTCTGGCTGCGATCGGTGCTCTTCCCGGTCATCAACACCACCCACGTGACCGTCCTCGCCTCGGTCCTGATGATCGGCGGTGTGTTCGCCCTCCACGGGTGGATCGACGTCGGCCGGCTGACCACCGGCGCGCTGATCGCCCAGATGCTGGTCGACCCGGTGGGCATGATCCTGCGCTGGTACGACGAGCTGCAGGTGGCACAGGTGTCGCTGGCCCGGCTCGTCGGCGTCCGGGACATCGAGCCGGACGCCGGGGATCCGTCGGTGGCCCCCGACGGACGCCATGTGCACGCCGACCGGGTGCACTTCGGCTACCTGGAGGGCGTGGACGTCCTGCGCAAGGTGTCCCTGGAGGTCTCTCCCGGCACCCGGCTGGCCCTCGTCGGCCCCTCGGGCGCGGGGAAGTCGACGCTGGGCCGGCTGCTCGCGGGGATCTACGCGCCCCGGGACGGCCGGATCACCCTGGGCAGCGCCGAGCTGTCCCGGATGCCCGCCGAACGCGTCCGCTCCCACGTGGCCCTCGTCAACCAGGAGCATCACGTCTTCGTGGGCTCCCTGCGCGACAACCTGCGGCTCGCGCGGACCGGTGCCGTGGACGCCGAGCTGTGGGCGGCGCTGGGTGCGGTCGATGCCGACGGCTGGGCCCGTGCGCTCGACGAGGGCCTGGACACCGAGGTCGGCTCGGGCGGTCTGGCGCTCACCCCGGCCCAGGCCCAGCAGATCGCGCTGGCCCGCCTGGTGCTGGCCGACCCGCACACGCTGGTCCTGGACGAGGCGACGTCCCTGCTCGACCCGCGCGCCGCCCGCAACCTGGAACGGTCCCTGGCCCGGGTCCTCGACGGCCGCACGGTCGTCGCCATCGCCCACCGGCTGCACACGGCCCACGACGCGGACGTCATCGCCGTCGTCGAGAGCGGCCGCATCAGCGAGCTGGGCAGCCACGAGGAGCTGGTCGCGGCGGACGGCGCGTACGCGGCGCTGTGGAGGTCGTGGCACGGCTGAGCCCCTCGTCGTACGAGACGGCCGCCCGCCTCACGGGGGGGGCGGCCGTGTCCTTGGCGTTGCGCGGTCCCGAGCCGGGGTGGAAGGCTGGAATCAGGCACCGGCTCGGGGAACGCCCGGGAAGCAGTGGTTCGGGCGGCATCTGTGCTCCGTGCGGCGGCAGCCCGGAGCGGGTCCCGTGAGAACGGGCTCGTCCCACCCCCTGGAGGTACCCGTGAACAGCTCCGACGGCTGGGGAGACGACGTCTACCAGCCGGACCAAGACGAGCAGAGGGAGGACACGGGGCTGCTCGACGCCGAGGACACCCTGGAGAACGACGGCGTCGACGATCCCCTGGATCGGGGCTGGTCCCCTCCCGAACGGCCCTGGGCCGTCGAGCACCTCGGTGTGACGGCCGCCGAGCGGCAGCGCGGCGAGACGCTGGACCAGCGGCTCTCCGAGGAGCTGCCGGACGCCGCCGTCCCGGACGGTGACGGCCTCGGGGACTGCGCGGGCTCCGACGGGGAACTCCTGGACAACGAGGTCGGCGCCGCGCGCTCCGGCCGGCTCGTGGCACCCGACGAGGGCGCCCACGAGGACGAGGAGGAGGCACTGGTCGCCATGGACGTGGGCATCGACGGCGCCGCGGCGTCGGCCGAGGAGGCCGCCGTGCACATCGTCGACGAGGACACCCCGTCCGGCTGATCGCAAGCCCGTCCCGAGCCGTTCGAGGAGCATCCATGCAGCAGGACAAGCACCCCGACTACCACCCCGTCGTCTTCCGCGACCGCGCCGCCGGGTACGCGTTCCTCACCCGGTCCACCGCGACCAGCGACCAGCGCATCGAATGGGACGACGGCGAGACCTACCCCGTCGTGGACGTGGAGATCTCCTCCGAGAGCCACCCCTTCTACACGGGCAAGGCCCGCACGGTGGACTCGGAGGGCCGGGTCGCCGCCTTCGAGCGGCGCTACGGCGGCGGCTGAGACGCGTCCCGGAGCCGGGCTCAGATGACGTTGAGCGCCGCCGCGCAGCCCACCCCGCCCAGCACCATGAACACGGGCATCAGCACCTTGAGCTCGACCCAGCTGCCCGCCCGGAACCGCATGACCTTCGGCGGCCCGATCGGGTACCAGCGCTTGCGCCCGACCGGGATGGGCCACAGGATCGGGCAGCCGGACACGGTCAGCGCGTCCCCGATGTCGTGCACGATCGCGCCCAGCACCACCGGCAGCCCGAGCCACAGGTACTCCTGCCCGGGGGCCGTGAACAGCCAGTCCGCGCCGTTGCCCGGCTTGTCCAGGACACCCGCGAGGATCCACGCGGTGGTCGCGGCCAGCAGCCACACCAGGACATCGCTGCTGTTGCCGCGCGCCGCCCGCCACAGCAGGCCCTCGATGGCCAGGACCAGGTGCACGAAGAGGACCGCGAGCACGCCCCAGCGGTCACTGGTGATCGCCACGACCGAGGTGCCCGCACCGATCAGGACCGCCCACAGCCAGGTGTGCGTCAGCGTGCGGTGCCCGCCGGAGCGGCGCGGGTCGCCCTGCTTCTTGGTGGCCTTGTAGACGGCGTACGACAGCTTGTCGACGATCTCGCACAGCCAGCGCGACAGTGGTCCGAAGGACCGGGAGATGGTGGCCGCCTTGTGGTCGAGGTCCGGCGCGAGGGCGGCTCCGGCGCAGATCAGGGCGCCGACGAGAAGGACCGGCCAGGGCATCGGGTGCCCGGACGCCGCTGCGGCCGCGCCGACGCCCAGCCAGGCGGCGGCTCCCGACAGTGAGTGTGCTGGTCCCATCATGGCGCTGCCCGCCCCGTTCCTCGTGTGCCGCTGTCCAGTTGACCGGGCGCGCTGACGTCCCGTCGGCGGCCCAGCGTAGCGTTCGTGATCTTCGGGCCCGCAGCCGATTCCCGCATCGGGCATCGGGGCAGGCAAGATGGGGGGCGTGACCCTCATCGATCAGCTGCCGCGGACCCCCGACCCCGATGCCTTGTACGAAGCCTTCGAGTCGTGGGCCGGCGAGCGGGGTCTCACGCTCTACCCCCATCAGGAGGAGGCGCTGATCGAGGTGGTCTCCGGCGCGAACGTGATCGTGTCGACGCCCACCGGTTCCGGCAAGAGCATGATCGCGGCGGGCGCGCACTTCGCCGCGCTGGCCCGGGACGAGGTCACCTTCTACACCGCCCCGATCAAGGCGCTGGTGTCGGAGAAGTTCTTCGAGCTGTGCAAGATCTTCGGCACCGAGAACGTCGGCATGCTCACCGGCGACGCCTCCGTCAACGCCGACGCCCCCGTCATCTGCTGCACCGCCGAGGTGCTCGCCTCGATCGCACTGCGCGACGGCAGGCACGCGGACGTCGGCCAGGTCGTGATGGACGAGTTCCACTTCTACGCCGAGGGCGACCGCGGCTGGGCCTGGCAGATCCCGATCCTGGAACTGCCGCAGGCGCAGTTCGTGCTGATGTCGGCGACGCTCGGCGACGTCTCCTTCTTCGAGAAGGACCTCACCCGCCGCACGGGCCGCCCGACCGCGGTGGTCCGCTCGGCGACCCGCCCGGTCCCGCTGTCCTACGAGTACCGGTACACCCCGCTCACCGAGACGCTCACCGACCTGCTGGCAGCGCGGCAGGCGCCCGTCTACATCGTGCACTTCACGCAGGCGCAGGCCGTGGAGCGGGCGCAGGCGCTGATGAGCATCAACATGTGCTCGAAGGCGGAGAAGGAGCAGATCGCCGAGCTGATCGGCAACTTCCGCTTCACCACCAAGTTCGGCCGCAACCTCTCCCGTTACGTCCGGCACGGCATCGGCGTGCACCACGCCGGCATGCTGCCCAAGTACCGCCGCCTGGTGGAGAAGCTCGCACAGGCCGGTCTGCTCAAGGTCATCTGCGGCACGGACACGCTCGGCGTCGGCGTCAACGTCCCCATCCGCACCGTGCTGTTCACAGCCCTCACCAAGTACGACGGCACCCGGGTGCGCACCCTGCGGGCCCGGGAGTTCCACCAGATCGCCGGCCGGGCCGGGCGGGCCGGCTACGACACGGAGGGCTTCGTCGTCGCGCAGGCGCCCGAGCACGTCGTCGAGAACGAGAAGGCCCTCGCCAAGGCGGGCGACGACCCGAAGAAGCGCCGCAAGGTCGTCCGCAAGAAGGCCCCGGAGGGCTTCGTCGCGTGGTCGGAGCAGACCTTCGAGAAGCTCATCGGATCCGAACCGGAGCCGCTGACCTCCCGGTTCCGGGTGACGCACACCATGCTGCTGTCGGTGATCGCCCGCCCCGGCAACGCCTTCGAGGCGATGCGCCGCATGCTGGAGGACAATCATGAGCCGCGCAAGCAGCAGTTGCGGCACATTCGCCGGGCCATCGCGATCTACCGTTCGCTGCTGGACGGCGGCATCGTCGAGAAGCTCGACCAGCCGGACGCCGAAGGGCGCATCGTCCGCCTCACGGTCGACCTCCAGCAGGACTTCGCGCTCAACCAGCCGCTGTCCACGTTCGCGCTCGCCGCGTTCGAACTGCTCGACCCCGAGTCACCGTCCTACGCGCTCGACATGGTCTCCGTCGTGGAGTCGACTCTGGACGACCCGCGGCAGATCCTCGCCGCCCAGCAGAACAAGGCGCGCGGCGAGGCCGTGGCCCAGATGAAGGCGGACGGGGTCGAGTACGAGGAGCGCATGGAGCGACTCCAGGACATCACCTACCCCAAGCCTCTGGAGGAGCTGCTCTTCCACGCGTACAACACGTACCGCAAGAGCCACCCCTGGGTCGGCGACCATCCGCTGTCGCCGAAGTCGGTCATCCGCGACATGTACGAACGGGCGATGTCCTTCACCGAGTTGGTGTCCCACTACGAGCTGGCCCGCACCGAGGGCATCGTGCTGCGCTACCTCGCCAGCGCCTACAAGGCCCTCGATCACACCGTCCCCGACGACCTCAAGTCCGAGGACCTCCAGGACCTGATCGCCTGGCTGGGCGAGATGGTGCGCCAGGTCGACTCCAGCCTGCTGGACGAGTGGGAGCAGCTGGCCAACCCTGCGGAGATGACCGCCGAGGAGGCCCAGGAGAAGGCCGACGAGGTCAAGCCGGTCACGGCCAACGCGCGCGCCTTCCGCGTCCTGGTCCGCAACGCCATGTTCCGTCGCGTGGAGCTGGCCGCCCTCGACCAGGTCGGTGAACTGGGCGACTTGGACGGGGAGTCCGGCTGGGACGCCGACGCGTGGGGCGAGGCCATGGACAAGTACTGGGACGAGTACGAGGATCTCGGCACCGGCCCCGACGCCCGCGGCCCCAAGCTGCTGCTCATCGAGGAGGAGCCGGAGAACGCCCTGTGGCGGGTCCGGCAGATCTTCCACGACCCGAACGGCGACCACGACTGGGGCATCAGCGCGGAGGTCGACCTCACGGCCTCGGACGCGGAGGGCCGCGCGGTCGTCCGCGTGACCGACGTCGGCCAGCTGTGACGGGCCGGGCAGCAGCGAGCACAGGAGAATCCCACCCATGACGACGAACCCGGCCGAGAGGCTCGTCGATCTGCTCGACCTGGAGCAGATCGAGGTCAACATCTTCCGCGGGCGCAGCCCGCAGGAGTCCCTGCAGCGGGTCTTCGGCGGGCAGGTGGCGGGGCAGGCGCTGGTCGCCGCCGGCCGCACCACGGAGGGCGACCGCCCGGTGCACTCGCTGCACGCGTACTTCCTGCGTCCGGGCCGGCCGGGCGTGCCGATCGTCTACCAGGTCGAGCATGTGCGCGACGGGCGGTCGTTCACCACCCGCCGGGTCACGGCCGTGCAGCAGGGCCGCACGATCTTCAACCTCACCGCCTCCTTCCACAAGCCGGAGGAGGGCAGCTTCGAGCACCAGCTGCCGCCGGCCCGCGAGGTCCCCGACCCGGAGTCCCTGCCCACCGTCACCGACGAGATCCGGGAGCACCTGGGAGCGCTGCCCGAACAGCTGGAACGGATGGCCCGGCGCCAGCCCTTCGACATCCGCTACGTGGACCGGCTGCGCTGGACCGCCGCGGAGGTCGAGGACGCCGAGCCGCGCAGCGCCGTGTGGATGCGCGCGGTCGGGCCGCTCGGCGACGACCCGCTCGTGCACACCTGCGCCCTCACCTACGCCAGCGACATGACCCTCCTGGACGCCGTCCGCATCCCGGTCGAGCCGCTGTGGGGCCCCCGCGGCTTCGACCTGGCGTCGCTGGACCACGCGATGTGGTTCCACCGCCCGTTCCGCGCGGACGACTGGCTCCTCTACGACCAGGAGTCGCCGATCGCCGTCGGGGGCCGCGGTCTGGCCCGGGGGCGGATCTACGACCGTGAGGGCCGGCTCGTCGTGTCCGTGGTGCAGGAGGGACTCTTCCGGAAGCTGGGCTGACCCGGCCTTTCGCCGTGGGGTACCCCGCCCGCGGGGGGGTTGCGATCGCGCCGGGCACCCGAACCCGCGACCATCGCACGATCATGCACCCCCGACCTACCACCC